>NZ_JAYKTT020000018.1:0-46177 GCF_038404745.2 Chlorogloeopsis sp. ULAP02
GCTGTCTTGAAAATGGGTGTAGGGGTGTAGGGGTATAGGGGTATACGAAGAGTTAAATTTTCATCAAGAGCGTTGTGGACTATTTGCCCGTGTGCGTCTAGCTTCTATTTTCAAGTTAGATCCCCATACAATTTAATCACACAACAAAGGATGAAAATTTTTATACCTTCTGCCTCCTGCCCTCTGCCTTATTTTCAATAAAAGCTCACAGAAAATTCATCCAAGTGTCGGTTGTTTTTTAATTTGTTACTGTTAATAATAATTAACATTTATTCCTAGAAAGATTTTTATGGCTTTATACGCAGAATTACACAGGCACCTGGGTGGTTCGGTTGTACCGCGAGTTCTATGGCGATACTTTGAGCGCCATTCTTCGGAATTAATTTCTCGGTTTGCTGACTATCCAGAATTTGAAGAGTTTTACACGCGTCCTCGCAACACATTAGATGAGTATCTAGAGTTGCACACCCTTGTGGAAAGCGTGCAAACAGTGGAAACTTTGCCTTACTTTATTTATCGCTTACTTCGGGGTGCTTACATTTTTGAAAATTTAGCGTATCTAGAACTGCGTTACACTCCTTATTTGCGAACACCCGAACATTTTAGTCAATCTCAGAGAATTGACAAGATGGCGGAAATTGTTGATGTGGTAGGAAGGGCAAGCAAAATTTCAGAATATCCAATTGTTACCAGTCAAATTTTGTGTATGCACTCCCGCCTACCTTTTGAGGTAAATAAGGCGATTGTTGATTTGGCAGCACAAAGCAGGCAGTATGTTTGTGCAGTAGATATAGCTGGGGGAGATAGCTATTATCGCGATCGCCTCAAAGAATGGAGCGAGCTATATGAATATGCCTTGTCTTTGGGAATTAATACTACAGGACATCTTTACGAAACTACTGCTGGCTTTTACCCAGAACTTTTACCATATTTAATGCGGATTGGTCACGGTATCCAAATACCTTTGTTGTATCCAGAATTACTCCCAGATTTAGCCAAACGAAACCAATGTTTGGAAGTTTGTCCCACAACCTACCTAAAAACTGGTACGTTACAGGACATTCGTCAACTGAAACTGGTTTTTGATCGCTGTTTCGATGCTGGAGTCGATATTGCCATTTGTACTGACAATGCCGGATTGCACAATGTTCGTCTGCCATTTGAGTACGAAAATCTCTTGACATACGACATTATTAATTTTGAACAGCTCCAGGCTTGTCAGGATGCAGCTTTTCGCCATGCTTTTGCTTGGCCTTACAGTCAACGTCCAGCATCTATGTTAAATGGTTTACTCAAGCCTCAATCAGCACAAATTCTAGCGATGAAAACTAATTAATTATCGCCAAAAAACGAGACACTTACAGAGTACAAAAATGTTGCAGTAAGTGAATTTTTATTATTTTTTATTTAGGTATTTGATGGAAATGCATAGTGATTTGCAAACAGCCGATTGACTGCTAGCACAGTATGTATTTCCTTTCAATCAAATGAGCTTTGAACCGCAAAATTACAGCTATAGACATTAACAAGAACAGTACTGCACAACGTGCAGTACATCAATAACGAAGCCAGTAATTTAATGATTAGATTTCTTCTGTTGCACCTCCAACAGACTTCCAAGCATCAAGACCACCTTTGAGTTCACTTACGTGGGTAAAACCTGCCTGTTGTAAGGTATTTACCGCTTGGGTAGTTTCTGCGTCATTTTCACCATAAACAAAAATTTCACGTTTAGTGTGAAAACTAGATTTAGCGCGTTCAGCTAAATCTTTTATCGGTAATGATACCGCTCCGGTAATATGAGCTTTGTTGAAGCTATGGCGATCGCGTACATCCAGGATTGTAAAACCTGGTTGACCCCATTCTAGGCGCGATTTTAAGTCATGGGCAACATAATCAATCATATAGCCACCTCTTGATCCTTTTTACTCGGTTATTTGCCGCTTTTCGCCTCAACAGCAATCTACCAAAAATCTGATTTTCATCGGGCTTTTTTTAAAAATAATAAATATTTTTTCAAAGTTTAAATTGCCTTTACCTTCGTTACCAGGTTAAACCTGGTAACGAGAACTAAAAATTTTTCAAAGTTTAAATCGCTTTGTTTAGTTATTTTGCAAGATATAAATTTATGTATATTAAGTTCATGAAATTTGTTTAAATAATACAGTGATTGCTTTCTCGCCTACACTGGACTGTATGGTATCTACGATACAAACTTTACCAACAGAAGTTGTACATTTAATCGCTGCTGGAGAGGTAATAGACTCTTTAGCTTCTGTAGTGCGGGAATTGGTAGAAAATTCCATAGATGCAGGTGCAACGCGAATTGTGGTTTCGATTTGGCCGGAACAGTGGCGCGTGCGGGTAACAGATAATGGTTGTGGAATGAACCTAGAGGATTTACAGCGAGCTGCATCAGCCCACAGCACAAGTAAAATCCGTATCTGTGCAGATTTATGGAAAATTACTAGTTTGGGATTTCGCGGTGAAGCGTTGCACAGTTTAACAACTTTGGCTGATTTAGAAATTTTGAGTCGTCCAGCCCCTTCTGTGGAAGGTGGGGATTGCGGATGGCGAGTAGTCTATGGCTATGCGGGAGAAGCAGTGCATGTGGAGGCAGCAGCGATCGCTCCTGGTACGGTTGTCACAGTCTCCAACCTTTTTGGTAATTGCTTGGGCAGACGTCAAGGTTTACCCTCAACTGCACAGCAAATGAAAGCAGTGCAAACCACAATCCAACAAATCGCCTTATGCCACCCCTACATTGCTTGGCAAGTTTGGCAAAATGACCGTGAATGGTTTACCATCTCCCCAGCCTCAACGATGGGGCAACTGATACCGCAAATTCTTCATCAAGTGCGAGCGAGCGATTTGCAAGAGTTGCAGGTAGAAATACCTGAAAAAGAGTCACAAGCTAATGATTCAAAGCTGAATTTGGTAATCGGATTACCCGATCGCGCTTCACGCCATCGCCCAGATTGGCTGCGGGTAGCTGTAAACGGACGGATGGTAAAAACATCGGAACTAGAGCAAACTATTTTAGGGGCATTTCACAGAACATTACCACGCGATCGCTATCCCATTTGTTGCCTGCATCTATTGATACATCCAGGACATATTAACTGGAACCGTAACCCAGCGAAAACAGAAATTTACCTCAACGATGTGAATTACTGGCAACAGCAAATTAGTCAGGCGATTGAGCAAGCACTCCGCATTAATTCTGCCACTGTTAAAGAAGCAGTTCACACTAGTCGAGTCGGGAAATTAATCAAAGCAGCCGAAGAAAAAAGTAATTACAATATCAACCCTTCCCAGCCAGCTGAACCAAATCAAACCTCCCACTATTTAACAGCAGTCGGTCAGGTTAATAACACCTACATTGTTGCCGAACATCCGGGTGGTTTGTGGTTAGTAGAACAACACATTGCTCACGAACGAGTTTTGTACGAGCAATTATGTGATAACTGGCAAATCGTTCCCGTCGAGCCACCGATAATTCTCTATCAATTATCGCCAGCCCAGGTATCCCAACTGCAACGCATCGGTTTAGATATAGAACCCTTCGGCGAACAGCTTTGGGCAGTTCGCAGTCTACCTGCACTGTTGCAACAACGAGACGACTGTGCAGACGCAATTTTAGAACTAAGTTGGGGGGGTGACTTACAAACAGCACAAGTAGCTGTTGCTTGTCGCAGTGCCATTCGCAACGGTATACCCCTGAGTTTGCCAGAAATGCAGACGCTACTAAATGACTGGCAGCGTACTCGCAATCCCCGCACTTGTCCCCACGGACGCCCAATTTATTTGTCTTTGGAGGAATCAGCCTTAGCGCGGTTTTTCCGGCGTCATTGGGTAATTGGTAAAAGTCATGGGATTTAAACTACAGGTCTAGAAAGTCTAATACGGTATCGAGATTTGATACGGACAATTATTACGAAGTCTTGTAGACTATGAATATAGATTAAGACTTATATTTACAAATCTCCAATGGTTTTGAAGAAATGAAAAATGAGATTTCCTAATCCACCTATTACTGAAGCAATCTTCGATATAACAGTTAATCTTCGTGATAGTTTTAATCATGAAATTTTACTAAATTTTCACGAGGAAGTCAAAGAGGCTTTTCCTAATATTCAAAAAAGAATGGCATTTCAAGGAGGTCTTGAATTAAAAGTAGATGATATTGATGAGATAAATCCTCAATTACTTCCTATATCTAATAAACCAGAGGGATATATTTTTATTTCTCAAGATCAAAAAAGAATTATCCAAGCTAGATTAAACGGATTTACCTTTAGTAGGTTAAAACCCTACGAAAGCTGGGAAAGTTTCTACCGAGAAGCATATCAGCTTTGGGAGAAATATGCTCAATTAGTATCTCCTGTTAAAGTAACTCGTCTTGCTCTACGATATATCAACCAAATTTTGATACCAGCTACAGGAACTATAGAGTTAAAAGATTATATAAGAACAGTACCAGAAATATCGAATGATTTATCGGTAATAATGGAAGACTATTTCATGCAAATACTTGTAGTCCATCCAGACTATCGACCATCAAGAGCAATTATTAATCAAACAATAGGTCAAGTTACCGAAAATGAAAAGGGTGAGAGAGTAGTCCCTTTGATATTTGATATAGATGTTTTTCAACAAGTCAATCTTCACCATGATGATGAAGAAATTAAAAAAATTTTTGAATTAAATTTGCGAAGTTTTAGAGACGAAATATTTTTTAAGAGCATTAATGATAAAACAAAGGAGCTTTTCAAATGAGTAAATTACTTGCTCCAGATAAAGGTCAGATTTTGAATCATACTACTAGCAGTGGTAGTAGTCAAGAACACTATAAAATATTTAGAAAGGCACAACAAGCTCAAAAACATAATCTAGAAGCAATAGCATGGAAATACAATACGTCCTTTTACTTGTTCTCCAATCTAGATATTTCTGACTTTGAGAATAGAGTAGAAGAAATTCGAGATGAACTGATGGAAGGTCATTTTAGACTTTCTAAAGAAGACATAAACTACCTGAAGAAAGATATTAAAAAATTGGATGTTTTTCAACTTATAGCTGTGACACGACTTCTGGGGCCTCTTTTAGAAAGTGCAGACCATTCTCAGGATGCAGCTTCCATAATAAGTGTTCTTCTACAGCATCCTGCCGACGAAGTGAGATATGCTGCTTTAGAGGCAATAAGTTTTGCTTTAGGAGAAGTTTCTATTGCTGAAAAAATACTTGCAGAAGCCAAGAATTTGCTGAAAAATGAAGAAAGTACATTTGTACGTGAATACTTGGAGTCTCTATAAGGTGTGAGTGAATTCCCTTACTACAGGAGTGTTAAAAGCCTTGCGATCTGGAAAGCAGGTAAACAACAGAAGGCGATTCTATCTTCAGAACACGCTGAACGATACCTGAGAGATATTAAGGAGGGAAAAGGTTTTCCCTCATTATGGCTACCTTCTTCTCCTGAAGATTTAGAGAAAATTTCATTAGGAATCCTTCTGAGAAAAGGGCATCTCGATACTGTAAACTTAGTTGGTTTAAATGAATCCTGCTTTAGAAATGTAGGAATTGAAGTGAGCAAGGTCGAAGTTTTTAATTTCCCTATACCTACAGTAGGCCACTTACACTATGAATTGTGTACTACTGATGATAATAAGTTAACAGCAGCTATAGAAATTTTTCTTCAATGTAATGGTAACTTTGCAGATTTTATTAAGTCAGACCCAAACAAAATTAATATGCGTAGAATAGCTGCAAAGTATATAGATGAAGTTAGTGAATCATATAAACAGAAAGCTCAAGAGTGGGCTAAACAATACCTACAGTGAAAGTTTTATAAGGAAGTTCACAATATTTTTTTGCAAATAGTACGCTGTTTTAGACTATAAAAGCTGGCAGAAGCTAAGGCTAGGGGAGATAAGCAAGCGGCAAGGGAGCATTACAAGGGACTGAAGGCTGTCTATAAGCGTCTTCCAGAGTTGGAATATTTGGATTTAACATCTCCTGTTCCGTATAGTTCGACTAGTGCGACTATTTAGTCATAACTAGGGTATTGACTTAGAGCGTACTCTAACTTGTAGAGTTCTTTCATGACTAGTGAATTAACTATCCAACAAGTTGCACAGGCAACAGGTTTAAGCGTCCACGCTTTACGGTACTACGAAAAAGTTGGACTTTTGGCTCCAATTCAACGCGCAGCCAACGGCCATAGACGATATTCTGTTGAAGATGTTGCTTGGTTGGAATTCCTAGTGCGACTGCGAACAACAGGTATGTCGATTCAACAAGTTCTTGCCTTTGCAAATCTAGTTCGTGAAAATCCTCATGATGTTCAACAAAGACGTCTGCTTTTGGAAGCACACCGCGATAAAGTCAGGCAAAATCTTGAAGAGTTGGCTCATCACCTACAGGTGATTGAGTTGAAAATTGAACACTATCAAGAACTAGAAGCAAAGGGAGAAAGCGATCGCAACTGTATCTTCTGGAATAACTATCTTAAACAAGTGTTAGAGTCCCAAGCCTCATTAAATAAATAGTAAGGAGACATCCATGCGATTCCAAAATAAGGTTGTCCTCGTGACTGGGGGCAATTCTGGCATTGGTTGTGCCAGTGCGATCGCTTTTGCCAGGGAAGGCGCAAAAGTTGTAATTGCAGCTAGACGCGAGCAAGAAGGACAAGAAATCATTCGGCTGATTCAGGAAACTGGTGGTGAAGCTACATTTATTCAAACGGATGTTTCTAGAAGTGAAGAAATCAAGAGACTCATCTCTAAAACTATTGAAATTTACGGAAGATTGGATTGTGCTTTCAACAACGCTGGCACGGAAGGTGTTTTTGCTCCCATGCTGGAACTTAGGGAAGAAGATTGGGATAGAACGATCGCTGTCAACCTGAAAGCAGTCTGGCTGTGCATGAAGCATGAAATTGAGGCATTTCTGAAACAGGGTTCGGGTGGGGTAATTGTGAACACTTCTTCCTGGCTAGCAGTTGGCGCATTGGTTGGTTCGACTATTTATTCCGCTAGCAAAGCTGGAATCGATGGGTTAATGCGATCGGCAGCTCTTGAATTTGCTCAATTTGGTATCCGTATAAACAACATTAATCCAGGCATTATAGATACACCAATGCTGCATCGGTTTGGTAATGACGAGGCGTTTCTCAAGCCTTTTATTGCCCATACTCCCATGCAACGTTTGGGAACCCCACAAGAAGTTGCCGAAACAGTTCTTTGGCTATGTTCAGACGCTGCTTCATTTATGAACGGTCAAAGTATTTTAGTTGATGGTGGGTGGACTATTCCAGGTATAAGAAATTGGTTACAAGCTTCAGGAGAGTAGCCCAAGTGAAATTTTTCTTAGGCAAAAAATTTCTGTTTATTTTGGGGATTTTGTTGGCTTATTTTATGTGGGTAACTTTTCCTGCCCATGCCATCAATTTTATAGAAGATTTTTCTCATCCCGAAAGTATTACTATTGACTCAACTGGACAAAGAATATTTGTATCCAATATCGGTGCGAATATGGAACCTAGCTCCAAAGATGGAGATGGTTTCATAAGTGAAATAACAGCGAATGGAAAATTAGTACACAAATCTTTTACGCCCAAGGGAGCTTTAAACGCACCCAAAGGGCTAGCTGTAGCAGATAATATTCTCTATGTTGCAGATATTGACCGTATAGTTGGATTTGACCTTGAAAGCGGCAAACAAGTATCTGAACTGGACTTATCAAGTCGTATTTCTTTTATCAACGATTTGTTAGCTTTGAACGAACAAACACTTCTTGCTTCAGCTTCCGATACAGGAAAAATTTATCAAGTGTCCCTAGCAGATAATCAGGTTTCGGTTTTACATGGCTGCGTTCCCGGTGCCAATGGTATTACTTATGATACCAAAACTAACACTATTTATGCTGTTGGTTTAGGAAAAAACTTTAATGGCAAGGGAGGTATTTACGAACTTGAGTTATCAATTTCTCAAAGTAAATTTGAGCGAATTGATGTCCCTACTGGTTTCTTTGACGGCATTGCTTATTTGGATGAGAAATACCTAATTTACTCAAATTGGGTTGGAATTCAAAAGCCTACACAGGGTGCTATTTACATCTACAATATCAACACAAAAAAACTAGATAAACTCAAACTACCAATAAAAGTTCACGGCCCAGCCGATTTTTATTACCAAGCTACTACAAATCTTCTGTGGTTACCACTAACTTTGGATAACCGGGTTGCCATCCTCAAGTTAAATAAAATTTTGCCAAACTTTAAAAAATATTGACGAGAAGAAACAATTTAGTTGATAGTAATTGATTAATTCATGCTGAAGAAATTCCTTTATACGACTGCAATTGTAGTGTTTACCTTTAGCTCAATTCAGTCCTTAGCTACGCCCGTGCGCGTACTTGCTCCTATCGAACTACCTTCTAATTTTCAATATCCAAATGGAATTGCACGTGCTAGCAACGGTACTTTATATGTTGGTTCAGTAACAAGCGGACAAATACTGCGTATCAATCCTCAAGGCAAAATCGAAAGCTTCTTTGCCGGAAGTGACGAAGTGTTTGCTGCCAATGCTCTGCGGCTAGATGAACGGCGAGGAATCCTTTGGGGAGCTTCTTCTGACTTTCTGGGAATTCGCACTCCGAATGGTGAAACTATCCGTCGCCCACATCGGATTTTTGCCATTGATACGCGCACGGGTAAAATTTTGCGTGTTATCTTAATGCCCGATAGTGGTTTTGGTAACGATATTGCACTCGATGAAGATGGCGGCGTTTATGTCACAGACAGTTCGCGCCCGCGCATCCACTATCTCGCACCTGGAGCAACTCAACTCCAGATTTGGGCAGAAGACAGACGCTTTAGCTCCAAAGAAATAGGGCTTGCTGGTATTGCGCGTAAATCTGATGGTACAACCATCGTCGGTTTGTTCTCTGCTGGAGAACTCTTGAAGGTGATACCTCAGCCCCAGGGTGGTGTGAAAGTTGAGCCTATACCCCTTGCGCGCAAGCTTGAAAATCCGGATGGAATGCAATTCGCGTCTGATGGGCGTTTGCTTGTCACGGAAGGTGCGATCAACAGCGGTAAAGGTAGCCTTCTACGCATCGATGTACTTTCCCCTGGCACTCAGCCCAAATCTATAGAAACCTTGACTCGTGGCATGGAGTCACCCGTTAACTTAACCGTGAGCGATCGCCAGATCTGGGTTACGGAAGCACGCATTCGCCACCGTCTTGTTCCGGGGCGGGAAAAACAGATCCCCGATCGCTTCTTCATCCGTCGTTTCACTTTGCCAAGTTAAGTTTTCGCGTCTTTGGGATGCCTACGAACTCTGCCCAACAACATTTTCTGTCACCACAGCCTTGTGGAAAGAACAAGCGATCGCTAATTCTGAATGACGCACAAGCGTGTCTTTGTCAAGGGAAGACACTAAATATTGCGGAGTTATTGCTAAGAGGCTATCAATTCGCATTCTGGCTGCTTCGACAATACGTTCTTCAAGACTACCGTTACTCAAAGAATTCACAAAATCTTGAGCGATCGCAAAGGTGCGTTCTAAGGAAGATGAAGGCAGATTGCGGGAGACAATGAACAAATCGCAGCCAGCATTCAATGTCCGTGCCACAGTTCCACTTTTGGCATACATATCTGAGACAGCCTTCATATCCAAATCGTCAGATACGATTACACCCCCAAACCCAAGTTCCTCTCTGAGTATGCCGTTGAGAATCCGTTGCGAGAGTGTTGCTGGCACGTCAGGATCTATATTGGGAAATAAAATGTGGGCAGTCATGATCATCGGCACTTGCTCGTCAATGAGAACTTTGAACGGGATCAGTTCTCGTTCTCGCAATTCTTTGATCGTTAAATTCAGTGTCGGCAGTTCCAAGTGAGAGTCTGTGCTGGTGTCTCCATGTCCGGGAAAATGTTTGGCACAGCCGATAACTCCTGACTCGTGTAATCCCAGGTAGTAATCACGCGCTCCAGTCGCCGCAGTTTCAGGAGTAGTGCCAAAAGCGCGAGGCCCGATAATTGGATTGTTGGGATTAGAAAAAATATCTGCCACCGGTGCCCAAGATACGTTTATTCCCAATGACTTTAGTTCAACTGCTGCTGCTGTTGCGACTTCACGCGATCGCCCTCCCAACAGAAAAGCATGGGGAAATCGAGTGATTGGTAAATAGGGGCGATGAACATTACCTCCTTCGTGATCAATAGTTATAAACATTGAGTCACGCTCGGCATACTGCCGAATTTGATCGATCATATTTTGATAAATTAGCAGCCAATCTTCATAATGGCTACCATAACGAAAGTTTTTAGCATACAAAATAACTCCTACAGGCTTTAATTCGTTTAATATACGTTTATCATCATCGTTTAAAGTAGTACCAGAAATACCGACAATCAGGTGATGTCCAAAGCTTTGAATAGCTTCTGATCCTGCCATTATGCACTCCTTATAGCTAATGCTAATAAAAATAAGGTTTTTCTCATTAAATATCTAAAATTATGCGATTTTTATATTAAAGATAAATAAAGCAAGCGAAAATTAATTTAAATACTCATAAATCCTTCGCCTTGCAAACTCAAAATTTACTATCAGCAATCATAAGCTTATACTTTTCAAATTCTTTAAATGTATTAGTTTCGTGTAACAAATTATTTAATATCATAACTTTTGTAACTTTAGCTAATTCATAAGAGCTAAATTTTAGAAATTTATTGAATTAATCTACACACTTAATCAGGTAAAAATCGATTCATGATATTATCTACTTTATAAAAATTTATAAATTTAATTTTATGTTATGTCTAATATAGAACTCATATTTGATTTTTGAAAAAACACGTAGTGTGCGAGCGCGAAGATTAGCGCACCGTTTTCAAGGGTTGGGTACGTTAGACTAAAGTCATAACACAACGGCAGTTTTGCGGGAAGAAGATCTACACCGCAAACTTCCTCCCCTACAAATACTTAATTTTTTGCAGTAATCAAACCGGATTTCTATAGTATACCTTAAGTTTAGATGTATGAAAATCAACCTTAGACTTTCAATCTAAAAAACAGAATGCTTATCAAAAAGTCAGATTGATTGAGTAGTTAATAATAACTTTTAAACCTAAATTTTTTATAAAAGACACAAATTATATGCAGACTAGATGCAAGAATCTGTTGATTAACAAAGGCTAAAATAATTTTTGAATGAATAGTATTAATTTTTACATAGTCGATGTATTTGCTGAGACAAAATATACTGGCAATCAGTTAGCTGTATTTACTAATGCAGCAAACCTGACCTCAGAGCAGATGCAACTCATTGCTAAAGAAATCAACTATTCAGAGACAACGTTTTTAACCTCACCTCAGCAAACATCTGGTGGATATAATGTTCGTATATTTACGCCTGAGCAGGAACTTCCTTTTGCTGGACACCCAACATTGGGTACAGCCTATATTATTCAAAGGGAGATTATCAAACACCCAGTTACAAAAATTTTATTAAATTTAAAAGTTGGACAAATACCTGTCACTGTTAATTATATTGATGCTTCTGTTGAATGTATGTGGATGAAGCAAAAAGAACCAACTTTTCATCAGATATTAGATGTAGAAACTATTGCTGAAGTATTGAAAATTCCACCAGATGAGATAGATGGACGTTTTCCAATTCAAGAAGTTTCGACTGGAGTGCCATTTATTATTGTTCCTCTGAAAACTCTGGAATCATTGAAAAGAATCAAAGTCAATCAAGATAAATATTTTGAGATAATTAGCACCACAGATGCTAAATGTATCCTCGTTTTTTGCCCAGAAACTTATCATTCTAATAATCAGCTCAATGTGCGAGTTTTTTGTGATTATTTAGGCATACCAGAAGATCCTGCAACTGGTAGTGCAAATGGATGTTTAGCTGGATATTTAGTTGAATATTCCTACTTCGGTAAACAGAAAATTAGTATACGAGTTGAACAAGGATACGAAATTAAAAGACCATCTTTACTACTACTTGAAGCAGAAAAAAAAGATACAGCTATAGAAGTGTATGTGGGAGGAAAGGCAATAATGGTTGCTAGGGGTGAGTTTGTGTGAAAACAGAGGAGCAGGGGACGCAAAGACAAGGGGACACGGGGAGGTGGGGACAAGGAGCACCAGGAGCAGAGGAGAACTACTAACCCTCCGGGTACTCTGCGAGAAGCCCTTTGGATACCCTGTGGGAACGCCTTACGGCGAACGGGAGTTCCCCTACCCTGACGGGAAGCCATACCTACTTCTACCCGCTGCGCATCTACCGCGTCTACGCCGGAAAGCACAGCCACTACTCTACGAGAAGCCGGACTACGTCCGTCTACGTGTCTACCCTCCGGGTAGCACGTGGCCTCCAAGACGGGGACTGCTTCACCGCGCTGCCTCCCCATCGCACTGGCTCCCCTACTAACCACTAACTAATAACTAATGACCAATGACTAACTACTAAATCAATACCGACTGCAAATGTAACGGTTTGCAAAGTATAATGAGTACGGCAAAACCATTAAGAAATATTGAAGAGCAGTAAGGTTAAATGCGAGTAGCGATCGCCGGAGCAGGACTAGCAGGACTTTCCTGTGCTAAATATCTCACAGAAGCAGGTTATACACCCATTGTCTTGGAAAGCCGAGACGTACTGGGGGGTTTAGTAGCAGCTTGGCAGGATAAAGACGGCGACTGGTATGAAACTGGGCTGCACGTCTTTTTTGGGGCTTATCCCAATATGTTGCAGCTACTCAAAGAACTGGGTATTGAAGACCATTTGCAGTGGAAAGAACACACAATGATCTTCAACCAACCCGAAAAACCAGGCACCTATAGTAGATTTGATTTTCCGAATTTGCCAGCGCCTTTAAATGGCATTGTGGCGATTTTGCGAAACAATGATATGCTCACTTGGGGTGAAAAAATCCAGCTGGCAAAAGGATTAGTTCCAGCTATGCTCCGGGGACAAAAGTATGTTGAGTCAACAGACCAATACACTTTTTCAAAATGGTTAAAGCTACAAGGTGTAAACGATGAGGTACAGCAAGATATTTTTATTGCTGCCTCAAAGTCACTTAACTTTATCAACCCCGATGAGATCTCGGCTGTAGTACTATTGACAGCTCTAAGTCACTTCCTCCAAGAAAAAGATGGCTCGAAAATGGCTTTTTTGGATGGTTCTCCAACAGAGCGATTATGCCAGCCACTGGTAGATTATATTACAGAACGTGGAGGAGAAGTACGGTTAAACGCGCCTTTAAAAGAAATTTTGGTCAATGAAGACGGAACAGTAAAAGGATTCTTGATCCGGGGGATAAATGGCGCAGCAGATGAAGTATTAACTGCCGAGGTATATGTCTCGGCTATGCCTGTAGACGTGATGAAGGTCATGTTACCAGTTCCTTGGCAGCAAAATCAGTTCTTCCAAAAGCTAGAAGGGTTAGAAGGCGTACCCGTGATAAACTTGCAGTTGTGGTTTGACCGCAAGCTTACAGATATAGACCAGTTGCTATTCTCACGCTCACCTCTACTCAGCGTTTATGCTGATATGAGTAATACCTGTCGTGGATACGCCGATCCAGATCGCTCGATGTTGGAATTGGTGCTGGCTCCGGCAGAAGATTGGATTTCAAAATCCAATGAGGAGATTTTGCAGGCAACCCTTGCCGAGTTGCAGAAACTCTTCCCTGTCCATTTTAGTGGAGACAATCGAGCCAAATTATTGAAATATCACATCGTCAAAACGCCGCGTTCAGTTTACAAAGCAACCCCTGGTCGCCAACAGTACCGTCCTTCTCAGCAAACTCCGATTAGCAACTTCTATCTGAGTGGTAGTTACACAATGCAACCTTATCTCGGTAGTATGGAAGGTGCCGTACTTTCCGGTAAGCTGACAGCACAAGCGATCTCTGCGAGAAGCCCTGCGGGCGTCTACGCTGAAGCAGACTCGGCGGCAAATTCAAAAGAGCAAACGCAAACCCCTCAGCCTGCAACGAATGCTGCAACTGCCTGATTCCCCTCCGCGCATGAAACTGCCGGTCTCTGTGGAAGAGTCCTATCAACTTTGCCGTAAAATCACAGCAAAGTATGCCAAAACATTTTATCTTGGCACTTTGTTGATGACCAAAGCAAAGCGTCCTGCCATTTGGGCCATTTATGCTTGGTGTCGTCGTACAGACGAGCTAGTAGATGGCCCAGCAGCTGCTGTTACTACACCAGAAACTTTAGACAAATGGGAGCAGCAACTGGAATCCATTTTTGCGGGATACCCCATAGATAGTTTTGATGTAGCCCTAGTGGATACCCTCCAGCGCTTTCCGATGGACATTCAGCCTTTTCGGGATATGATCACAGGACAGCGTATGGACTTATACCGCAGTCGCTACGAAAATTTTGAGGAGCTATACCTTTACTGTTATCGCGTCGCTGGTACGGTAGGATTAATGTCAACAGCTGTGATGGGAGTAGATACCCAGCAAAATACTGCCCCTTGGAATTACTATCAACCAGCTTATATACCTACCGAGGAAGCGATCGCTTTAGGAATTGCCAGCCAACTTACTAACATTCTCCGAGATGTAGGTGAGGACGCTCGGCGAGGGCGAATTTATATTCCCCAAGCGGATTTAGCACAATTCAACTATACTGAACAAGACTTGTTAAAAGGTGTGGTTGATGAGCGCTGGCGTTCTTTAATGCGCTTCCAAATTGACCGCACGCGTCAATTTTACAGCAAGGCAGAGAAGGGTATTAGTCACCTATCTCCTGATGCCCGATTGCCTGTATGGGCAGCTTTAATGCACTATAGTAAAATTTTGGAGAAAATAGAACGCAACGACTACAATGTTTTCGACCGACGCGCCTGCGTGCCGCAGTGGCAAAAATTACGTAGCTTGCCAATAGCTTGGTTGCGAGCACAAGTGCTATAGAGTGTAGTCATTAGTCATTAGTCATTAAGTCATTAGTAAATTAGCACTCAAAGACCAATAAATAAGAAATGACCAGTGACCAATGACAAATGACTCATAAAGCCAAATAACTGTTGACTAGCATCTGATAATTTGCTAACATTTTTATTCGTGACCCTGGAGAGATGGCTGAGTGGTCGAAAGCGGCAGATTGCTAATCTGTTGTACGGTTCGTAAGGCCGTACCGAGGGTTCGAATCCCTCTCTCTCCGTGTAAAAAAGACGCGATACATATCGCGTCTTTAGTTTTTTGAGAAAACTTTATATAGAGCGGTTGAAAGTTTAACACTGTAAAACTTTTCACAGTTCTTTAGTAATGAGAAACGTAAATAAATATTACTTTGATAATGCCCCATTCTTTGCTAGTGGGGTTAATTTATATTCTGGTTTTTTCTCAATTTATGAATGTTTACAGATGAAAGTCTCAAAGTCTGAGATTTAAACCTGTTTTACTGCTGAGTTCTAAATTCTGTTGTATTTCGACTCTGCTAGCAAATATCTCACCTTTTTTTACTCCGTAAGGAGGATGTTATCATTTATATGCTTTCAAGGCATTAAGTTTGAATCTGACTTTAAGGTTCATCAAAAGGATAGGTATAAATTCAGGATATATGAATATGAAAAAGAATACTGGTGCCTTTGCCCTAGCTTTAACTACATTACTCACAGGTTTTTTAGTATCAGCTTGTGAAACTACTACTTCCAACACCACATCTAACAATGGTGGCAGTGCAACTCCAGCAGGTTCAACTACTACAACCACCGGTAGCGCTCAAGGATTGAAAATAGGTTCGCTGTTACCAACAACAGGTGACTTAGCAGCGATCGGACAGCAGATGGTGCAGTCTGTTCCCTTAGTTGTAGAGACTGTCAACGCTTGCGGGGGTGTGAACGGGCAACCAGTAACTCTGGTACAAGTAGATGATCAAACCGATCCCAGAGCTGGTGCTGCGGGTATGCAAAAATTGGCAACATTGGATAAAGTTGCAGGTGTAGTTGGTTCCTTTGCCAGCAGCGTCTCCACTGCTGCTGTCTCCATCGCCGTACCAAATAAAGTCATGCTGATTTCTCCTGGTAGTACTAGCCCTGTATTTACTGAAAAAGCTACAAAAGGAGGCTTTAAAAAAGACAACGTCAGCTACTGGGCGCGTACTGCTCCTCCAGATACCTATCAAGCACAAGCTTTAGCTCAACTTGCTAGTAAAAGAGGTTTTAAACAAGTTGCTACAGTTGTGATTAATAACGACTATGGTGTGGGCTTTGAAAAAGCATTTGTGCAGGCATTTGAAAAATTAGGAGGAACTGTAGTAAATAAAAATAGACCAGTTCGCTACGATCCCAAAGCTACTACTTTTGACACTGAAGCCCAAGCCGCATTTGCAGGCAAGCCAGATGCAGTACTAGGCGTGTTTTACGAAGAAACAGGTAGTTTATTTCTTAAATCAGCCTACCAGCAAGGCGTGACTCAAGGAGTGCAAATGATGCTCACTGATGGCGTGAAGTCAGACACATTCCCAACTAGAGTTGGTAAAGCATCTGATGGTAAATACATCACTGCTGGATCAATAGGTACGGTACCCGGTTCTAACGGTAAAGGATTAGAAGCTTTTAATAAACTTTGGCAATCTAAAAGAGGAGCGCCACCAGCACCCTATACTCCCCACGGTTGGGATGCCGCAGCCTTATTGGTGCTATCAGCTCAAGCAGCAAAAGAAAACACTGGTGTAGGAATTGCCAGCAAACTCCGTGATGTTGCTAATGCTCCAGGTACAGAAGTTAGCGATGTGTGCGAAGGTTTGAAATTGCTGAGAGAAGGTAAAGATATTAACTACCAAGGAGCTAGTGGTAATGTAGATATTGACGAAAACGGGGATGTAGTAGGTGTTTATGATGTTTGGACAATAGGTGATGATGGCAAAATTAAGACAATTGATCAGGTAAGTCCTAAGTAGTAACTAGGAAGAAGACAAGGGTAGGGAAGAGTGAGAGACGCGGCGACACGGAGAAAGGGAGACGCGGAGAAACTTTTATTTACATTCTCCTTGTCCCCTTGTCTCCTTGTCCCGGTGTTCTCTCCTAGTCCCTATTAAATGCCAAAGCCTCCGAAATTATAACCAACGCCTATCGATAGACCGATATCAGTTTCATCAAAAAATGCGGCGTTTACAGCGGCATTTGCCGTAAATTGGGAATTGAGTGGTACATCTACACCACCAGATAAAAGTAGAGAAACTTGAGAGTCACCGCCAGTTTTAATTGCAGCGCCAGCACCAACGTAGGGAGCAATTGGTAATGCTTCACTCAGTGGATCTCCTAGCTGCTGAAAAGAAAAGTCATAGCTGACAGGTATTAAGAAGACTGTATCGTCTCCAAGTACTGCTGATGGTCGTACAGAAAAGGCTCTGGTAAATCCAATTTTACTGATAATCATAAAATTACCATCGCCTAAAGCTGAATCACCACCACTCAAACCAATATTTGCTGCTACGCCAATATAGCTAGAACCTCCGCGAGTTGTTGTACCTATACCAATATCTGCTTGAGCCACATTGGGAGCAGCTGTTTGGGAAGTTGATTCTGAAGTCTGGGGAGCAAGGGCAGCCGATGAAGTTTCCACAGTGCCAGGAGTAGGTATGACTATGGAACTGACGGTTTCGTGTGCAGAATTGGATACCGCTTGAGTGTTTGCCTGTTCTTCAGTTTTGGAAATTTGGGTTAACTGCTGAGTGCTAATGGTATCTAGATTCTCAGCAACCGCAGGCATTCCACCACCTAAAACTGCCACTGCGGCTAAACTCAGCACACCAAAAGCTGTTTTATGAAAAACAATAGTATTCACGTTCACTCCTCAAAGGATATTACCTCAATAAATAGCGAGTCTTATGGTTTTTCAACCATCTTTTGCCAATATTTAACATTTAAACTTAAAAAAAAAATTCCCACATCCTTAGTTTCAACGTAGTACTAACGTTTAAGGAGCAAAAGCTTCAAAAATATATCGTTGGTTTGACGGATGACAAACTTTTGTAAAAATGCAATCAGCCTATCCTATATAATTGAGTTAATCGGGCTAAAATCTCCGACAAAACCCCTTTAGTGATCCTCTAGTGAGTTGACCAAGTGTCAGTAGATGACATGAGGGCGCTTAGTTGTTAAGAAGATAAACTTAAAAATAGGGCAATCAAAGCGATCGTTGAATAATTCCTTTTGTGTTCGGGAGCAATTCGCATAATGAACGCACCTATCTAGCTGTAGTTGCAGACGAGCAGCGATCGCTCCCGAAAAGTTTACAACAAACAACTAAAAAAGCCTTTTGACTTCCCCCAAGACTCAAGCACAAAGCAAGGGACATTTGAAAAGCAGCTAGATTTACATAACGTTAACTCTTTGTGCTTTTAATTGTGGGATACTATTCTAGTAACTCCTCAAAAGTTAAAAAAGAATGTAAAACTCAATTGAACTTTGTTTGGCTTAAATCTTCAAGCCATCGGGTAGCTGATTGAGAATTGAATCAAATCTATGAGAGATTAGTTAATATTCTCTTTTTCTTACTTATACCTTAAATTACTGCCGTAGTCAGACTTGTGTGGTGATACATGCAACAGAGGCGGATTAGACAAACTCCTCCTTCTAATTTTCCCTTTGAGGTCGTTAAACCAAATGGAAATGTTTTATCTGTAATTTTTAATACAGACTACAACGATCCCGTCGCAGATTTTCGCATCCCTTACCAAATGCGACTAGCTGATCGCAATATTCGGCGAGAATTAGAAAAGAAATTAGAAGAATTTCGCTGGCTTTTGATTGTCGGGCGAACAGGATTAGGAAAAACACGAGAAGCAGCTGAACTAGCCCAGCTTTACAATCGAGAAGGTTGGACGGTTTTATGGCTCACGTCAGCCAGATGGATAGATGAGCCAACCCAAGAACATCTGGAAAAAATAGGGGCTAATCGCAAGTTGCTGTTTTTTGTCGATAATCTCGATCAAAGAATGGATAGCCAAACTCAAGCAGAAGAATTTAAGTTAGCTCCTGGGATCGTGCCAATACAGGAACGACTATCACGAGTTTTGGAGGTTTACGAACAGTTCTGCGGGCAAGCCAATATCCGAGTGATTGCCACTGCCGACAATGAGAAAGAATCCGAAATTCCAAGTGAGTTAGGCAAGTGGGATCAATTTGTAGAGCAGTGGTGGCAACGGTTTGAAGTTTATAAATTACCAGAACCGGAAAATGCAGCAATTGTTCAGTTGTTGAGTGATACTGCTCCTCAAGCTCAGATCAAAGTTAAGGAAGAAGATTATTTGGCGATCGCCCAGAAAAATGACGGTACTTTCACAAATGTAGTCGAGAATCTGCGTCTATTCAGAAATCAGGGCTTACCTCTAACTTCTGATCATTACATTGAATCTTGTCAAGGTATCTGGGAAAAGCGCTATACAGATGCAGTCAAAACATACCCCGCTAGCCGATATATTTACGACGCCATAGACTTATTACGTCAATTTGATATTTCACTAGAGCGATGCATTGTAGAACGAACTTCTATATTGATGGTGCGGGGAAACTTCTTGCAGCAGTCATGGCAGCGCCGACAAATTCATCAGGCTCTCAATTATCTGATTGAAACTCAACACATCCTTAGCCCCCGCCAAGGACAAATTGAAGCCAAAGGTACCAAGGTAGAAGCAAAGGCATACATACGTTCGTTATCTCGGTTACTTTGGCAACTGACAGATAAATATCCCCAAAAAATGTTGAGTTCGCTCTTCAATTTTGGTTGGCGTCTGTTAATTTTAAATTATCCCAAAGAAGCCTTGATCTGCTTCAACAAGCTGATTGCCTTCATCCCCGAAATCTCTGATCTTTGGTTTTACGCGGGTGTAGCTTTGCATAATTTGGGGTACTACGAAGAAGCATTTGCCTGTTGCGATAAAGTTTTGGCAATCAAGCCGAATGATTACCAAGCTTGGCATAATCGAGGGAATGCACTGTACTTTTTAGGACGTTATGAGGAAGCAGTTGCCTCCTACGACAAAGCACTCTCACTTAAACCTGAATTGTATCAAACTTGGTACGGGCGGGGTTTAGCACTCAGGAATTTAGAGCGTTGCGAGGAAGCAGTTGCCTCCTACGACAGAGCACTCTTAATCAAACCTGAATTTTATCAAGCTTGGTACAGCCGCGGTGTAGCCTTCGAGGAATTGAAGGATTATGAGCAGGCGATCGCTTCCTATGAAAAAACACTTTCCATCCAGCCCGACTTGGATCGAGCTTGGAACAACCGAGGCAATGCAATGTACTTCTTAGGGCGCTACGACGAAGCAGCTATCTCCTATCACAAAGTCTTAGGGATCAAGCCTGAAGATTACCAAGTCTGGTATAGCCGGAGTGTTGCATTAGTAGACTTAGGGCGTTACGAAGAAGCAGTTGCTTGTTGCAATCAAGCACTCTTAATCAAGCCCGATTATGATCAAGCCTACTATAATCGGGGTAATGCGTTATATTTTTTGGGACGCTATGAGGAAGCAGTTGCCTCCTACGATAAAGCATTAATTATCAAGCCCGACGATGAGCAAGCTTGGAATAATCGGGGCAATGCACTGTTTTGCTTGGGATTTTACAAAGAAGCAATCGCCTCCTGTGACAAAGCACTCTCCAGCAAGCCTAATTTAGAACAAGCCTGGTACTGCCGTGGTAATGCTCTGTATTTTTTAGGTTCCTACGAGGAAGCAGTTACATCCTACGATAAAGTTTTAGAAATTAAGCTCGACTTAGATGAGCAAGGCTGGTACAACCGTGGTAATGCCTTGTATTTCTTGGGGCGTTATCAACAAGCAGTCATGTCATATAACAAAGTCTTGGCAATCAAGCCCGATCATGAGCAAGCTTGGAATAACAGAGGCAATGCACTGTACTTCTTAGGGCAATATGAGGAGGCACTTGTCAGCTTCAACAAAGCTATAGAGCTTTCTCCTGATTCCTTTGGCGCTCATTACAATAAAGCTTGTTGCTATGCTTTGCAAGAAAATGTAGACTTAACGCTTAAGAATTTGCAAGAAGCTATTAACCTTAATCCTGAATGCTTAGAGATGGTAAAAACCGACTCTGATTTTGAAAAAATTCTCAAAGATGAGCGGTTTAAGACATTAACTGCTAATGGATAGTTGCAGAATTGATAAGAAGTATATCATCGAGACTCATGCACTAATCTGGTTTCTTGAAGGAAATTCACGATTAGGTGCAAAGTGTTAATTTATCCACTTGATCAAGATATTATTGAAATAACTATGAGCTTGTCCAGTATTAATGAAATGCATGATGGCAGATTAGTGCGACTGCACTAGTTTTAGCAAGCAAAGGTGAAATAGTGCAGTTATTAACGTGCGATCGCCATATAACTGCATCAGCTTTAGTTTTATTCATCCAATTTATAGATGCAATTACCTATCTTGTGGCTGTAGCCGATGCCAACCATACCAGTGACGAACTGCTAGCCAAATAGCTGAAAGTAATCCTGCTAAACTCAGTGTAAGCCCACTATAGGGTACTAATAGTCCAAATACAGGCAGCACTGCTCCAGCAATAGTACAAATAACAGCTGCGAGGGAAGCACGACGGGTTGATCCTAAACCCCAAGTCAATATTAGCAAGATGAGTGAGATCAAAGTCCAAGCTAACTGGGGATTCATGACGCGGCTCATATAAGTAAAAGCCAGCAAACAAGCAAAGAATATGCCACCAGCAACAGCTATATTTTTCAAACTCATCGGTAGTGACAAGTACAATAACAACATCCACCAAAGAAATAACGCTGGTACTAATAGTAATAGCCGGGGAAGAATACCTGTGTGACGGATGGGGTTAGTATTTGTAAATATGCCAAAAGGATTTTTAACTGCAACATTATCATCAAATGTCCAAGTAAATCTGGTGCTTTGTCCCTCGCCTGAAATTTCATTTGGTACAATGCCACTGGCAAAATCTGCTCCTGAAAAGTTAGCTGTTGCCACTAGACGAAAGTTTTTGAGCAGCTGCCCTTCAGCACTATATACCCAACGCGATCCCCCTTGAGCTTGATAAGTGAGTCGAAAGTTCGTTTCTTCGCCTGGTTGCAAGCGGAAGGGAAAGCCGTAGTCACCTGGATTAATTTGTTGCAACCTTGTACCAGACTGCTCAACTTTATAGCCAGCCAGCAGTGAGTAACCGTTGGGTGGTGGTGCTTCCAAGAAAAAACTATTAATATCTCGAAGCTGATTAACTACTTTATAGTCAGCAGCATAATCTACGCGATATACGGCGCGGCGATTTTGAACATCTGGAGTTTGATCGATTTTTACCTGAATTTGCGAACCAGCCAGCGTTAAGTAGCGGTTTTCTTCTCGCGTCTCATTTACCTTGACTAGCTTGTTATTAACTTGAGTTGTGTAGGTGTATGGTACTTTGACTACATAGCGTACTTGCGGCGCAACTTGTTCTAGCCTGTCACCAGCGACACTTTCTGCTACCTGCGCTACCTTCGCTTGTTCCCAGTGATGATATCGATTACTTAAAGTCGAACAAAGAAAAAATCCAGCTACTAGCAAAACTAATAACAGAAATAAATGCTGTAATCCTCGTAGTATTTGGGAATAACGAATTGCCCATTCGTCTATGAAAATCGCTTCTTCTGGTTGATTGCGACGCAGAGAAAAGTTGATAAGAGCGATCGCCACCCCCAAAGCGATAACTAAAAATACTAATAACAGCGAAGCTTTAAGTGTATGAGTTCCAAATTGAAGGAGTTCAGTAGGATGCGTAAGATCAGGGATTCCGGGAATACCTTGGGCTGGTTCAGACATAGGGGAAATTTCGGAGATTTTGGGGAATCAGACAGATAATATCTCTCAAAAGTTTCGTTGTGCCAATTAATTTTCCTGTACTGCAAACATACTCTATAGACAGTCACAGAGTTTTATTGATTATTTTCAGAAACGTCCATTTATGTCGCTGAGAATTCCCTCAAATTCTTTACGGAGTGCTGCAAATTCTCCTAACCATTGATTTGACGAGGCGATCGCATCTTCTTCTTTTTGACGCTCCTCTACAATTCTCTTTTCAGTTTCTCCATAAATCTGTGCTTCAACTTCCTGTAGTTGTGCTTCTATTTGACTTTCTAGGTCTTTTGCTATCGCGATAAAATTGCTGGTAATTTCACGTTTAGCATCAGCAATTTCTTTGTCTTGCTTTTTTTCTTGCTCGTCTGCATAATTATCTCCTACAAGTGCTGCTACTGCCACAATTGGCCCTAGACATTTGGCTACATTACCAATACCTTTGGCAATATTAACAGCACCATAAGGCTTAAATTTAAATCCTAATAATTTTCCAAGATCATAAATATTTTGGTGGAGTTTGCCACCTGCTACATTTCCAGCACGGAGAAAAGCACCTTGAGCTTGATTTGCATTAGGATTCACGGCGTATTTCACCCAAAATTGACTTAATTGCTCACCTAATGTTTTGAAACTATTAATTTGTTGCCTTAAACGCTCTAAATCTATTCCAGAGTAAATATTTCGGGTATAATATTCCCAAGACTCGGTATTTGTAGAATCTTCCTCAGAATCAACATTTTCAGCAGAAACTTTCTCTTTCATTTCCAAACGCGCTACAAAAGCTTTAGCTAAATCACTTTCCAGTACCTCCTTAATCTCATTTTGAAGTGACTCAACTGCTGCTTTTACAGCCTCTTCTATTTCCAATAAAGCCGTCAATATGGGCCATCACCAGAATTTGCCCCATTGACCAATTACGCTGCTCCGACAGAACCTTTTGAGCTACAACATCTACAGGAATAAGATGTTCATCTTGAGATAGTATTTTTTCCTTTTCTTCCTTAGTATTTTGTTCTACTCCTTTTTGCTGCTCTATTTTGTGCAGATACTTCAACTCTTTAGAATGAATCTGCCGATCTGCACAAGCCATATGTATTAGTAGTAAAAATGCATAGTCTATAGACTCATTAATTGAAAACATTTATTGTTTGAATTTTTTTAAATTAAATACTGGAACCTACTAGTGTTATCGTTCCCATAATTAAAGATGAACTAACAAAATTTAAAAACACAAAATTAATTTTTATTATGTATGTAAAAAAGGCAAGAACATTTGATAAAGCATGATAGATATTTCGCATCTTGCACTAGTCCCAACAACCTGGAGGCAGAGCCTCGAAACCTTCGTTACCAGGTTCAACCTGGTAACTAGAAAAACGAGAATAAAGGGTTATTCTTCCAATAATTTCTGCATAAGTGAGTAAATATCACTTTTATCACCCTCTTTCCCCAGCCCCACGCCGACTACTAAAACTACTACCTTCTCAAGCTCTACTTTATAAATGATTCTGCAACGTTGGCTTACAGCCCTGACACTGCGATAGTCCTTAAGCTTATCAACTAAAAGTTTTCCCTGTTTTTCTGGTTCTGTCTTGAGCTTGTCTATTTGATCGCTTAAAGCTTGCTGTTGCCGCCAATCTTTGATACCAGCTAGCATCTCCAAAGCTAACGATATTAGCTCAATTGCATATTCTACGCTACTGGGTTGAGGTTGATCGAAGTCCAAGTTTAGCTTTTGCTTCCTTCCAACTGATAGTTTCTCCACGTTCCGCCTGAGCTATGCTTTGCTGTAAAGTCTCGGCAAAGGAGCGATCGCCAAGTACAGACAAAGTTTCCAATAGAGATTCATATTGCTCAAAGCTCAGTGCTGCCATCACCGGTTTACCATGCTTGGTAATGATTACTGGCTCATTCTTTAACTCAACCGGCAAATTTAGCAGATGTTGCCTAGCTTCTGTAATAGTTAAGTACTTTGCCATACAATTAAGTGTACATTTACTATAGTTGGATCATCTTTCGTATCTTTGCGATTCAAATTCAAAAAAGCGATCGCTCTCTGCCCTTTGCGGTAAATTGACAAATGCAAGCACGCAGAGGAACAAGTCATGAAAGCAGTGTTAATGACAGCAGCGGGAAATCCTGAAGTTCTGCAAGTACAGGAAGTGACAAATCCCGGTGTGCCTGTTGGCGAAACTGAACTTTTGGTACGTTTAAAAGCAGCAGGCGTTAATCCCATTGATACAAAACTTCGCAAACGCGGTACTTTCTACCCCGATCGCCTGCCTACAATTTTAGGATGTGACGGTGCGGGTATAGTTGAGGCAGTAGGTGCTGGCGTGCAAAAGTTTCGCGTCGGTGATGAAGTATATTTTTGTAATGGCGGCTTGGGCGCACACCAAGGTAACTATGCTGAATTTACCACCATTGATGAGCGATTTGTTGCCCGCAAACCTGCATCTATATCTTTTGCAGAAGCAGCGGCAGCACCTCTAGTATTAATTACTGCCTGGGAAGCTTTATACGAACGGGGAAGACTTGAACCAGGCGAGCGAGTCTTAATTCATGCTGGTGCTGGTGGTGTCGGTCATGTAGCAATTCAACTTGCTAAACTTAAGGGTGCTCATGTCTGCACCACAGTGAGTTCTCAAGACAAAGCAAATTTTGTCAAACAACTCGGTGCTGACTATCCGATTTTGTACAAACAAACAGATTTTGTCCAAGCTGCTTTAAATTGGAGTGATGGTGAAGGTGTAGATTTAGCTTTTGATACTGTTGGCGGAGAAACCTTTCACAAAACCTTCCTAGCAGTGCGCGTGTATGGCGATATTGTGACAATTTTAGAACCAGACGCCAATACAGTTTGGAAAGCTGCCAGATTACGCAATCTCCGCATTGGCTTGGAATTAATGCTGACACCGATGTTGCAAGAAATGGTGGAAGCGCAGCAGCATCAAGCTGAGATTTTAGCAGAGTGTGCGAAATATATTGATGCAGGCAAGTTAAAAATTCAAGTTAGCCATAGGTTACCGTTGGAAGAGGTAGCCAAAGCTCACAAATTACTTGAAAGTGGATCAATGACGGGTAAAATTGTTTTGCTGATCGGTGAGGAGTGATTGAATAGATTTTTTTTCAAACGCAAAGGCACGCAGAGGTTAAACGCAAAGTTACGCAGAGTTTTGGCTTTGCTACCTGGTGCGCTTTCCTTTGTCTTCCTCTGCGTTGCCCTTTCTCTTATCTTTCTTCCCCTACCTGCTTGGGGCGTACCTCCACAACCAGAACGCACGCCCTTAACTTTAGAAGTATTGCAAGAACGATTGCGCGCACCCACAATCCGCGAAGGCAATTTGACTGTGGATTTGCGACAGATGGTGATAGATTTACGTTCTGAAAATAGTGCCTTCCGTGATGTTTTTTACCAAACGCTGCGTAAAGAACTACAAAAGACTGGTTCTAAGCCATTAGGTTTAGACTTGAGTTTTTCTTTAATTCAAGGAGATTTTATTGGTAGCGATTTGGGTTTAAGAACTCCGCTTTATGCCCAGGCGATCGCACCCATTTTTACCACAGCAGAACAAGAACAACTAGAACGTCTGCGTGTGGTTTGCTTGCAGTCATTTACCTTGGCGTTTCCCACCTCTAAAGATTGCCGATCGCTTTTGGCAACTCCTCCAGCTGCGTCTAGCGAAATCAGTGTTTTCCGTGGTTCTGTAGTGTTAGAACAAACGCATTTTACCGGGGTAGTGCAGTTTGCCAATACATTTTTTCTACAACCCGTAAATGCAACAGGTACTATTTTTAACCAAGAGGCTAATTGGACAGAAACCCGATTTAGTCGTGCAGTGAGCTTTGCAAATGCGAATTTTAGACGTGAGAGTCAGTGGCAGAGTAGTATATTTTTTGATAAAAGTAATTTTAAACAAAGCCAGTTTCAGGAAAATGTTTATTTTCAAAACAGCATCTTTGCAGATACTGCCAATTTTAATCAAGCAAATTTTAAACAGTTAGCAAAGTTTAATCGCGCCCAGTGGCAAGGAAATGCAGATTTTTCTGGTGTGCGTTTTATCAATTCGGCTCAGTTTACCAAAGCTAATTTTAATCAGTTCTTATTTTTAACAGAAGCTGCTTTTGAGCAAGCTGTAACTTTCCGAGAAGCCCAGTTTAATCAATCTGTAAATCTGCGGGGTGCTAGCATTCTCAATCAAGCAGATTTTAGCGATGCTGAGTTTGCTCAAGAGGCTTTTTTAAATGTCTCTGGGATCGCTTTTAATTCCAATCAAGCCAAAATATTAGGCAATCCCGGTCAAATAGGTGAAAAGCTAGTAGTATCATCTTTACAAGGCAATCAAAATGTCTTGCGGAATTTAGGACAAAATTTTCGCCAGTTACAGCAAATTGCTGATGCTAATCAACTTGAGTACACAAAACAGCGATTGCGCTTGGCACAGTTAAACTACCTTTTAGTTGGTGCAAATATTAATAGTGCTTCCAAAAAACGTCTGATTAATCTTGGTTTTTCACCAATTCAAGCAGAAGCGATCGCCCGCCGCCGAGTGATAAAACCGTTTCGCAAACAAAGCGAGTTACTTACTCTTACAGATATTGATCTAGAAACATACACGCAACTAAGTTCCCGGATCGTTGTTAGTGAACCCCTCTCGTTTGGTAGGTGGTTGTTGCAAGCTTGGCATTGGCTGACATTGAGTTTATTACTGCTGCTTTCTGGCTACGGAACAGATTTTTACTTGGTATTTGGTGTTGGTTTGATTGCGATCGCCTATTTTGGCATCCTATTTTGGCTAGTTGATCGTTGTCGTCGCCTACATCCTGTACCAGTTCTACCTACAGTCTCCGAAACTATATCAATGCTAACTAGTTTTAGCCTGTTAACAGTGTTTGGTATCTTTGCCATTTTTCGCACTGCCGAACAACCTTGGCTAACACTGGGTTGTGTGACAGCAATTATCGTTCCCGTACCAATAGTTTTATTGCTCCGACTATATCAACAAGGGCGCTACCATGACTTAATGGATGTTTCCTATTTCACAGAAGACGGTAGTATGCGGCAATTAAGATTGCTAATTGGACGGTTGCCAGTCATACCCAGGTTTGAAATTTTTCGCGATCGCTATCTGCCACTGTTGTGGAATCGTCGTTGGAATTGGCTAAACTACTATGACTTTAGCCTTAACAACTTACTCAAAACCGGATTTAATGACGTTCGCCTGCGAGATCAGCATCTTCCTGGCATCATCACTACACTGGCTTGGTTTCAGTGGAGTTTGGGTATACTTTACATTACCCTAGCTTTATGGACTCTTTCCCGCACAATTCCAGGATTGAACTTGTTGATTTATTTAAAATGATGGCTCAAGTTCACCACCAAGCATGAAAATACCTGTTCCCTATTCCCTATTTGAGATATCCCCAAAGTCTCTCCATCAAATTAACGTCCAAAGAGTTTTGTAACCGCTTGTTTTGATTACATGAGTTATTATCAACTGGAAGAATCAGGCGATCGCGATCACAAAAAGTTTTTTTGAAACCTTTCAGTTTTCGCTTTTTTTGTTTGCGGTTATGAAGATATATCATTTTCAGTTTTGCTTGTAATTTGTAAACGGTTACATCTTGCGCTTGCACTCCAAAAATACTATCAAACCATTGTTGTAATTGGTTATACCTTTGAATTTGTCCCTCTGACTGTTTAATTTGTTTATCAGAGTTTTCGACTGTACAATTCAGTATTTTTTGTACTTTCAATAGACTGTTTTGAGACTTTATTACTAAGGTGATTCCTCCCTCTTGGTAGTCTGCCAACCACCTTTGGATTGTGGAGCTGTCTCTGCCGAGTATCTTTGCTATTGCCTTCACACTCATACCCTCTGTTTTGATCAGGTAAAGTGCTTGAATGCGTTCTTTGAGTCGCAGATTTTTCTGTTGGCGCAACAGCACCTCTAATGTCTCTGCACTCTCATTTATTTGAACTTGGGTAACACATGCCATTATTTATCACTCATGCAATCTCTTCTACCATTTACCGTTTGGCTTTTTTCAAAGTGGTATGGTAGTTCATTTTTTTGAAAAAAAGTCTTGGAATTGTTGACACGAAAACTATCAAATTTGAGGCAAGATAAACTAACTATGTCTCACCAAAGACTGAGATTGCCAACTCTTACTGCTTTAGGAACCTCGCTATCTTGAGCTTGAGAGTAGAATTCATTAGCAAGATATAAGCGACTGTAGGGTTCATTGTAAGCATGAACTCCATTTACTACTAGTCCTAAAACATTTTGACCCGATTTGTTTAAAAACTCCTTCGCAAATAAACCGCTAGCATAATCAACAACCCCAGGACGAGCTACAAACAAAACACCATCAGCCATATGTCCTAAAGTAGCAGCATCGGCAGCAACTGTTAAGGAAGGAGCATCAATAATAACAAAATCATAGTTGCTAGTGAAATTTTCTATCAATGCAGCCATTTTTTTGGAATCAAGGAGGGAGGCTGGAGAAGGAGGTACCACACCCGCACTAAGAACATCCAAATTTTCCATCACGGGTTTGACTGTTGTTCTCAACTGTGCCTCTTTAACAATGACATTGCTCAATCCTTCATGATTTGGTAATTCCCAAATGTGATGCTGAACCGGGCGGTGTAAATCTCCATCTATCAGCAAGACTTTACGCTCCATCTGCGCCATTGCGATCGCTAAATTGGCAGCTACCGTTGACTTACCTTCTGTAGGCACAGAACTAGTCACAACAATAACTTTTAACTCTTTATCGGCACTGATAAACTTGAGATTGGCCCGCAGCATTCGGAAAGCTTCACTAATAGGCGATCGAGGTGCATTGCGAACTACAAGCCTTTGATTGTAAACTTCTGGTTCTTTTTTATTGCGAAGAGGTTTTTTCGACTTGTTAAACGAAGGAATCACCCCCAATAAAGTAAATCCAAACAATTCCTGTGCTTGTTGAACAGTCCGAATCGATTTATCTCTGGCTTCTAAAATATACACAGTAGCCACAGCAGCGACACTAGCCAATACACCTGCACCTAAGAACAAAATTAAGAGAGAAGATGTTGGTTCTTCCGGAACTTCAGCTTTGGTGATAATGCTGGCATTACCCACATTTTGATTTTCAGCAATCCTACTTTCTTGTAATTTTTGTAGCAAAAGAGAGTAAGTAGTTTGCGCGGCTTCCACTTTACGTTCTAACTGCCGCTGCATTTGTTCCAATCTCGGCAAATTGTTCAGCCTTTGCTTGTAAGAAGTTAGTAAATTAGATAAAGTATTTGCTTGATTTGCTAAACCCAAGCGGTTTGCTTCTAATTCTGCAAGTCTTGCCGATAGTCCTTGTTGTAACTCTCCAAGTTGCAAGTTTGTATTGGGTTGTGGTTGAGCACCTCCTCCCACCTGTTTAATTCGTTTTTGCATTAATCCATTTAAAGACTGTATTTTTTCTTCTAAATCTATAATGATTGGATGGGTGTCTTGCAAAACTGTGCGCCTAGCTGCGAGTTGTGTCTCTAACAATTGAATTTCTCTAAGGACATCTTGTACCCCTGGTGTTTGACTCAGGGAAGTCGTCGCTAATGCCTGCTGAGAGTCCATTTCTAATTGTTTACGCACTTGTTGAGATTGTGCTTCAGCATTGGCGAATTCAGATTGAACTGTGTTAATCTCTTGTTGTAATTCCGCAATAACTTCCACAGCTCTAATTGCTTCTTCTTCTAGAGAAACTACTTTGTACTTCTCTTTAAATTTCGCTAATTCTGCTTCGGCATTGCGAACAACAAATTCTGCATTTGGTAGTTGTTTTTCAATAAACTTGCGGGCTGCTGATGCTTCGGCTCTTAGAGAAGAGACATTTTGCTCTAAATAGTTATCCATCAAATTATTGACAATGTTGGCAGCCAATTCTGGATTAATATCCTTATAAGAAATCTGAATAACATCAGCTCCTCTGACTTCTTTTACACTCAGATTTTCCATAAAATCCTTAATTTTTAAGATTTCTCCTTTGTCATCTCGCAAATTAAGTTGTCTAATTGTTTTTTGTATCACTGGAACAGAAGTAATAACTTCTGCTTCTGTTCTGAGAGGATTAGTTTGAGTATCACGTCCTACAGATTCTAAGGTACTTATTTCTGTTCCTACTCCTGTCAAGACAGACATAGAGTTTGTTCTTTGAAAGCGTAGCTTTCCTTCAGCTAAATAAGTAGGTTTTTTCAAAACAGCTAAAGCAATTACAACAATCAGAAAAGTGGGTAAAAATATATTTAAAGCAGGCACCCAACGCTGTTTTAAAATTTGATAATATTTTGCCAATGGTAAAGAATTTTCTTGAGCTTCCATAATCAATTTTCTCCTTTCGATAGACGAATTAGGATTGAATTATGATGTTTTAAGACTTAGAAAATTAATAATGGTTCTGTTTTCCTAGAAACATAGTGAACAGCAATGATTCCATCAATGACTCGCTGTAAATCAGCATCTGTGAGATTAGAACCAGAAGGTAAGCAAAGACCGTGTGTAAATAAATCTTCAGCAACAGCACCACCAATGCATTCACATTCAGCAAACACAGGCTGGAGATGCAAAGGCTTCCAAACAGGACGAGATTCAATTTGCCCTGCACAAAGAGCGAGTCGTACTTGTTCTCTATCTACACCAAAAGCATCAGGATCTATCACCAAGCAAGTTAGCCAACGAGTTGCACATCCATAATCAGCTTCTGGCATAAATTCTATTCCTGGTAAATTACCCAAGCTAGAAGCATAGATGCTAAAGTTGCGTTGTCTAGATGCAACTCGTTGTTTCAAAACACGCAATTGTCCTCGTCCAATACCTGCTGAAACGTTACTGAGGCGGTAGTTGTAGCCAACTTCCGAATGTTGGTAATGGGGAGCCGGATCGCGTGCTTGAGTTGCTAAAAAACGGGCTTTTGCCACTAACTGCTCGTCAGAGGAAACTAGCATCCCTCCACCGGAAGTAGTGATGATTTTATTGCCGTTGAAAGAGTAAATGCCAATGCGTCCAAAAGTGCCAGGAGAGCGTCCTTTATAGGTGGCACCTAATGCTTCAGCCGCATCTTCAATTAAAGGAATGTCATATTGATTGCAGGCTTTGAGGATTGGATCGATATCTGCACTTTGACCGTACAAATGTACAACTACAACTGCTTTCGGTAACTTGCCAATCCGGGCGCGCTTGTCTAGTGCTTCAGACAACAAGTCGGGATTCATGTTCCAAGAAGTGCGATCGCTGTCAATAAATACAGGTTTTGCTCCGAGATAAACAATTGGGTTGGCACTAGCAGCAAAAGTCAAGGTTGAGCAAAAAACTTCATCCCCACGTTCTACGCCAACTAGTTGCAGAGCTAAATGCAAAGCTGCTGTGCCTGATGCCAATGCCGCAGCATAGCCAGCACCTGTAAGTTGACAAAATTCCTCTTCAAATGCATCTATGTGTGGCCCTACTGGTGCTATCCAGTTTGTTTCAAAGGCTTCTTTGACAAATTCTAGTTCGCGATCGCCTATGTGAGGTGTTGAAAGCAGTATTGATTTGGTGATCATAAGCCTGAGTTGAAGAAAAGATAGATTAATAGCGCCCGGTAAAACGATAGTATTTGTACGGATATTTCCAACGCACGAATGTTTCCATGACCGGATTAATCTCAACCTTGGCTGGGATGTGCCTTACAGGAAAACCCATTCCCTCCTTATAGACAATTAATCCTGGATTTTCAGGTATATGTGGGCTATGAACAAGTTCCCGAATCTTACCGGAACGACTACAAGCTCGAACAAACTCAAAGGTTAACCCACTACTAATATTGGTTGTTAATGCTTCAGTCGTCATATGAATATACTCAAGGTAGGCAGTTCCATCTATCCCTATCCCATAACAATAGCCCGCTAATTTTTCATCAATTAAGCCCGCAATCATTATTCGATGTTTGTCGGTTGTATAGGTCGTAATGTTAGCGAGATAGCTCTCTTTTGAAGGTAGTTTGATATAGTAATTGGTCCTTTCTAAGGATGAGCACAAAACTTCATATCCTTGTTCTTCCAGCAAAGTTGGCCCAACAAGCTGCACAATCTTAACTTGTTTATAACACCTGCGAATCTGACTTCTACGATTCGATGATAAACAGTGCAAATCATAACTAGCAGGATCTGATAATAAATGAACTGGTATCGATCCATTTGCATATGAAATATCATTCTCGTGTAATGCTGAACGAAATGCCCAGCACAGAGGTGTTGGAGGTGTTACCTCTTCAAGCTTAAGGCGAGACATCAGATGGATAGGTTGATAGACACCAGGAACCTTTGTCTCTGTCCAATATCGACCTTGATGACAGATAACACGTAAACCTTCTTCACGACACTCTCTGGCAAATTCTGCTTCCGTGATTGGAACCAAAAATGCTTCGGAGACTTCTTGAATTTGCGAACTATATAATGTAGAAACCATAGATTTAAATCACTATCAAATTCCTCAACTGAATCTTTACTTAGGAGAACGATACGCAGGGAAAAAGTTTGACTTCATCAATTCTTCAGGTTGAATATTCATGTGTTTTGCTCGTAATGCAACTAAGTAACGATATTTCTCCTCATCAATAATTAACCGTAGTGTCAAGAAATTATGTTCAAGTTGAGAAAAACCAGCTTTGAACGTATAGACATTATCTTTAGAGCAACCAACTCCACCTCCTAAATGTAAAAATTCATTACCACGTTCTTTAGCCCAGTAACGAGCAAAATCTGTTTCTAATGAACTAGGAGATAAATGAACAAACTTATTTTTAGTCCCCCCCAAAGTACTTTGTACTATCCCGCAATTTTCTGTATATAAACCTGCACAAGCAATTTCACCCTCATACTCAACAATACATAGATGCAGTTTTTCTCTCAATGCATTGTACATATCGGTAAAATATGCCAAATCAAAGGTGTAATATCTATCTGCTGCACCTACTCGATCCATCGTTTCTTGATAAATTACAGTAAATTCATCAAGATATTCTTCAATACTCACCATTCTTGCGACCATTCCTAATCGCTTACATTTATTAATTGTGCTTCTATGCCCTTTTCTGGTATTTGTCCAAATTTGAGATTCAGATATTCTTAAGTCAATAGAAATTGTGTTGCCATTAAGTGTAAATGTATTAGGTAGAAAAAGATTATAAAAGTTATCATTAAGAATTGGATGCAATCTAAAAAACGCTGAACATACACCCCTATCTCTTAGTAAACTCTTAAATTCATTCATCACTAAATCAGGAAACCCAGGTGTGTTTGCTGCTGCATCATTCAATAAAATTCCTGGATAACCATAAGGAGACTTAATATCAAAAACTTCTGTTATTGATTCTTCATCTGTAATATCGTCACATTGAGATAGTAAATAAGGAGCAAAAAATATTTTGTCACCATCAGTTATGACAATTGCTTCAGGAATACTTTGAGTTCTGCTAGATTCTAAGGAGATATACTCTGGTAATTGATAAATATCATGACGAATTTGATGTAGTATTTCCATCCATAATGGATTAGATATACTAATGAGCTGAGTATTCATGAGTTCTGTCCTCTTTAAATTAAAATAAATTTCAACTGATATGGTCTATGAATAAACAGGAATCGCTTTGGCCATTTTCGATTCCAAATACACATACTCAGGCAAATTTTAAAAGTCATACCGAAGTGTGGTCAGAGTTTATAACCACAAAGAATTGGTGATATCAATGACTTGATTGTTCATGGTGAGAAATAAAATTTTCTACCTTTTATTCCATCCTGTTCAGTGATAAGTACTCAAACAGAATTAATTACACGCACTGTTTTCCCCAACCCTATTTCCCATTACTAATTAAGAATCCCCACATATGAATTTGATTTTGCCCAACTACTTAATACTTATATGAATATCGCTAGCGAATGAAGTGGGCAACGATAGAATTCATTTGCACTCTATTCGGTATATGCTTGGCTAAAAAACCTATTCCAACTTTAAAAATACACAGCTAGCTAGCTAACAAGTTCATGGATTTTGTCAGAGTGTTGACAGGCTTACATATACTATGCAACCACAGTATTGACAAGTCTTAACTTATTCGTGAATAGCTCCAGTTGCTCTGGTTCAACTACAATTTCATTCCAATACTTAAATATAGCGATCGCTCGTAGTTGCGGTACCGGAATCTGTTCACCTAGAACATAATGTTTAATGAGATAGTCCACCGAGTTGAATCCAGCATGAGCACGCAAAGGAGATGTGCCAGAGAAACGGGCATTGATCTCAAAAATTTTAGGGATTCCTTGAGCAACTCGGAATTGAAAATTTAAAGGCCCCACTCCACCGAGTTGTTCTGCAATCTTAGCTAGTAAAGAATTGAAAGGAGCATTCGGTTCGACATAAGCGCGATAAGTATTACCATCACGCAAATCACGCCGCATGGTAACCACTGCTTTGGCAACTCCCTCCATGTCTACCACTACACCACTGGTATACTCCTGATTAGCAGTAGCAACACATTCTTGAATGATAGGATTTTCCACACAGCGCAATGCTTGATTTAATTCTTCCTCATTCTTAACAAGGTGAACACCAATAGAGCGAGCGCCGATCCGGGGTTTCACAATTAACGGAAAATCGCATTCCCGTAACAGATCGCAAATCATATCAGGCAACACTGATTTGGGATAAGGAAATCCATTTTCCAAGAGAAACTTATATGTCAACCATTTATCATCAGCAATTTGGATGACATTGGGTGGACTAACAATGATTCGCGTTTTATACCTAGATTCCAGTTCTGACCTGTTTTGAGCGTATACCATTAGTTCTGTATCTGTGCCAATCAAAACAGCATTAGGTTTTTCACGCTCAAGAATGTAACAGACTGCATCTAGATAAGATGGATTGTTCGCAAAGGGAACTAAATATGCTTGATCTGCCCAATACAACCCGACAGATCGAGGATCGGGATCTACTGCAATGATATAGTAAGGAATATCAGACATCCTCAGACACTTGATAATACCTTGACCTAATAAAGCACCCGCTCCAGTTACTAAGACTTTCATGGCGTTGCGACTCCTACTCCTAATTCGTGTAATTGATCTCGACAATTGGCAAGTTGCTCAAGACGATGCACATCTGAACCAATAGAAACATAGGGATTAACTTCTGCGCATAACTCTAGAAAATTGGGTAAATTTCGCAGATAGTATGTATTGATTTCTATAGCTATTCCTCGCTCCAAGCTAACCTTCATTAACTCGCGCATTAACTCTGCTGGAAACTCATCATGCAGTCTAGAATACATACCACCTGGATGAGCTAACACATCTATAGGAGCAAATTTCAGTAAGCCAAGAGCTAGTTCAAATTCAATTTGAATAAACTCCTTTGGTGTCAACTCAGACACATTGATATACCCTCCCTGCCCATTGGGAAAGCGGTGAACACTACCTAATACCAAATCACATTCCACTAGAATTTCTTCTGAGACATCAAATTCACCATTGGCATCAAGAGCCTTCGCCTCACAACCAACCAATAGGCGAAGTTGAGGATAAGTCTCTGTATATGACCTGACTTCTTGTACAAATTTCGGAAACCAATTTGTACTTTTGCGAACATGTTCTGTAAAAGCTACATAACTCAAACCTTTTTGAACAGATAACTGTAGGATATCTGAAACTCTGGCTTTGCCATCTGTCCAAGTAGTGTGCATATGTAGATCGCAGTTTAGATCAGACCATTGCAAGTCAAGAAAACGTCTAAATTGATACGGTTTTTTGAGAGTTTTAGTATCTGTACTATTTTTGACTGCTGTACTCGCCATTGTATTTACCGTATATTTCTTGATTTTCTGGTGTAACTTCAACAAGTCTATTGAGATGATATTTCCGATCCTTCTCTAAGGATTTCCTTTGAATTCAAACATGGTTGCAGCTTGCGGATGGTTAATATTTTCACGCTTGAGGATTTTCCATACTGTAAGCACCATAATCCACAAATCTAACTGTAGAGATTGATTGTCTACGTACCAAACATCTAAAGCAAATCTTTCCTCCCAAGGAATTGCATTACGACCGTTAACCTGCGCCCAACCCGTGATTCCTGGCTTAACTTGATGACGACGGGCTTGTTCTGGTGTGTAGCGCTCTAGGTACTGTACTAATAAGGGACGAGGCCCAACAAAGCTCATGTTACCTTTAAGCACATTCCACAGTTGAGGGAGTTCATCCAAGCTGGTTTTACGGAGAAATTGACCCATAGGTGTCAAGCGCCGTTCATCAGGTAGTAAGTTTCCCTCTGTATCTGTTTCATGGGTCATGGTACGAAATTTATAAAATGTAAAAATACGACCATCTTTACCTGGACGGAGCTGACAGAAGAAAATTGGACGTCCCATATTGCTGTAAATCGCGATCGCCACCAACAGCATCAGTGGAGCAAGAATTAACAGAGCGATCGCTGCTACTAATCTATCGCATACAGGCTTAATGAAGTGGCTATAGTTCATCAAATTAAAACTCTTAAAATTTCTAGTACTCATAGACACATAATTTGTTGTTGCAGTCAGAAACATAAACAGCAAAAATTATCTTTGAAACACAAATCCTAAACATACTAAAGATTTAAGTTTAGGAAACAAGCTTGACTCTGCTTTCGTCGATAATCTGTTCATACTCTGTTTTTAAATATCTGCCTATTTGTTCCCACGAATATTTTTTTTCAATCAAATTTCGCGCCGATTGACCTCTTGCAGGAATTTCTGAAAGTTTTTCCAAAATAGTAGACATACCCTCTGCAATAGAAATTGGATTTGGTGCAACAACCCATCCAGCTTGAGCTATTGCTATCTCTTCTGTCATGTTTGTACCAGGTGTGAGCAAGCAAGGTATTCCGTAAGAAAGAGCCTCCAAAACTGCCATTGGATGTCCTTCAAAACGAGAAGTATGTAAAAACAAGTCTGCATTTTGAAAAACAGCTTGTTTAGCCTCTCCCCAAACGGAGTCTTGTACATGAACAAAATCATGTATTTTATATTTATCAATTAAAGCTTTAAGTTTTACCCTACTTCCCGCTACATCAGATCCATATAAATGTACCTGCACTTGAGATGTTCTCAATTTTTCTTGTATGATTGCACAAGCTTCTAACAACAAGTCTAGTCCTTTATGTTCTATATCCAATCGACCTAAAAAGACAAATTTTAATTGAGCTTGAATACCTGGATGTGTTGATATTTCAATTGGTGGAATATTTACTCCATTTCCTACTATAAAAACTGGGCGATTCCACATTTGTCTCACATCTTCTGCTTCGTGTTTTGTTAGGCAGTGTAGTGCTGCTGCATTTTTCACCATCCAATTAAAAAATAATAAGTTACCTACCTTTTTCTTTAGCTGTTTAAGTTTTTGTGCGCCTCGTGTCATCCCACCGTGAGGCTTAATAACGTAAGGAATTTTCCTTTGAACAGCTTCATAAGCAAGTCGAACATGTTCCAAAATATAAGTGCTATGAAAAACAATTAAATCTGGTTTGTTTAAAGGTTCGGGCATCGAGGCTAGAACTGGATAAAATGATAAATCTTGTATATGTTTTACTGGATAAGGTTCAATTTTTTTGTATTGTCCTCGTGCAGAAGTACTTAGTAAACCAGTTTGAATGCCTAAATTTTGAAGAGCACCAATAGATGGAGGTATAGCAAAAGTTAGTCCTGAAATCACGTCGTGTGTGATTGGTGCAACATTCAAGATAATATTTGTTCGTTTTTGTATGTTATTAACCATAAATTTATATTTTTAATAATTGGTAAATATGCACATCTTCTGGTTTAATTTCTCCATAGAGCTCACCGTTTTTATAAATCATCCCTGAAGGACGATCTGAGAATAAAGGTGTAGCTCTAAATTTTCCTTTGGTCGGAATTGAAAGTGAAAGTAATTTTGTTTTACTGTCAGAAGTATTAAGTACAACTACATAGTTTCTGTCACCATATGTCCATTGTCCAGCTAATACGTCCTGAAATTTAGTTTTTAAAGGTGTGAAATTACCTTTTAACAAAACCGGGCTAAGTTTTTTTATCTCTGGTGCCAGAGATTTTACCATATTCCAAAGGTCGGGATTTTCTCTGAGCCGACTTGCAGGATTATCATATGTATAAAATATAATACCTTTGACTCCAGCTAATAATGCTTGATAAGTCATGTTGTAAACTTCTTTAGCAGTTGGCCATCGCTGTCCTTTCCACTTAAAAGTCTGTAAATTAGCAATTACGGGACGATTATGTTTACTTGCTTCATTATTAGCAATATTGAACACATAATTGACTTCACTAAGATGGTTAGGTATGTTTTTTGGTCGATTATTGAAAGGATAGCCAATTGGATAAGACTGTCCCCCAATTAAATCAGCAACGTGAGCATAATCTGCCCATTTTTTCGACCAATTACTAACACTAATGTATGTATAATGCTTCGGATCGGTTGCTTTAACTGCCTTATGCCAAGCTAATAACTCATTACTACTTTGATGATCTCCAGCATCATCAGCAATGCCCCAAGCAAAAATAGCTGATTTATTTTTGAACTGATCTACAATCGTCAAATCATTACGTTTTAGCTCAGTAATTATATGAATACCTAATTTTTGAGCTTCATCAAGAAATGTTTCATAATCGTCAAGATTCTTCCAAAAAACGAACATAGTATTGAAGCCTACCGCAGCAATCTCGCGCAATGCCTTCATTCGATGTTTAGCATCATAAAACGAAGAATAGTAGAAGCCAAGAGGGAAAAAGATTTGGTCATCAATACTACGTATCTCAATAGTATTGTTATTTGGTTTTGTAAAAGATAAAGATTCTGTATGCTTGCTATATGTTGACATCACAAATAGTATTGATGTCAAAATAATAGTTATAAACAAACTAACATTCAATAAATATCGATGATTTTTTTTTCTTTTTGTTTTCATCATAATTTTTACTTAAGTATTCTTTTTGTATACCTATAATGAAAGCATCTTAAGCATTCAACACATTATGTATTGGGCATAGAAATATAAATTTTTTCGCTATGCCCTACATCCTTAAACCTTTACACTCGTTTCCAAGTTAATTTGAGTTTGATTTAATACTTTATGAAAGACTTTTGCTAGTTTTTTGTACAATAACTCGCGATCAAAAATGGTATCAGCAAGTTGCCTAGCAGCTAAACGAGCTTTATAAATATCTTCAGGTTTATTTAAGAAATTAGCGAGTTGTTTTGCTCCTGTTTTTGCATCATTACCAGGAATACTAATACCAGCGCTATATTGTTCAAGAATTTCTTTCTGCCATCCTCCATAATTGATTACAACTGGACGACTTGCAGCTAAAGCATCAAAAAACTTGTTAGCAGAATTATTTTCCATTTCTGGAATTGGCAAGAAAAGAGAAGTTGCAACTGTGCAAGCAGAAAGCAATGCTGGCATTTCATCTTTTGGTATTGGTGACCACATCCAGAAGTTTTTCTCAAAAATTCCTAATTTGCGACTAACTTCTCTCACTTCGTTTTCATAAGCCCCAGAGCCAACTACCAAAAACTTAGCTTCGGGTATTAATTCCATCATGTAACTAGCAAGATAAGCTAAGTAGGTAACTCCGTTGATATAACCTAAAGTTCCTGTATAGATAATTAAAGGGCCACCAGATAGCTCTGGATGCTTACTAAGAAATTGAAGTCCGACTGAATCTGGAATATTGAATCGTTCATTATCGCAAGCATTTGGTATAACTTCAATTTTCTCAGCAGGAATTCCTTGTTTTATGATACCTTCTTTCATGCCAGGAGAAAGAGCAATAATGTGAGCAGCATTTTGATAAGCTATGCGCTCTAACTGACGAGCTAAAAAAATAGCCACAGGTGAACGTAAAGCTTTAACTGCTATTGGCATTTCAGGCCATAAATCTCTAACTTCAAATACATATGGTGTTCCTCTTAATAATTTTCTTAACAGTGCTGGAATAGCAATAGTTAAAGGAGTACTGGTAGCAAATGTTATGTCAGCTTTAGGTTTTGCAAGTATCTTTAGAGAAGATCTAAAGGCAAAACTAATAAAGACTAATATTCTCTGGTAATAATTTAAATTATTACTATAATTTAAAGACAGAATGTAAACTTCTAGTTTTCCCTTATATGATTTGTAAAAGTCAATAATTTTAGTTTGAGATATATTTTTGATTTCGGAGTTTCCACATATTACATTAACGTGACAACCATCTCGAACAAGACGAGTACAAAATTCCCATGCTCTTGAACCACCAGCTACTGTTGGAACAGTAAAGTATTGATTCAGATAGATTATACGAGGGTAGAACATAAAGATTAAATCCTAACTAATACAATTTGATATTTATATTTTCCTAATTTTAATTACTTGAGTAAATAATCATGCAACACAAAAATCTTCAATAATTCAATTTTTATATTTACATTTCCACTTTCTTTGAGTCGTTTTAATATCTGAGTAATACATTTTATTTTCTAAATCAAAATCAAACTTGAAAATCATATATTTTCTCCCTCTCCTTATTATTAAATCTATGATTGATATTATCTGTAGTTTTCTTAGTTATAATTACTCCCATAGATAGCAGATAAGCAATAGTAATTGCACTGCCTAAAGAGCCAAATAAACCCTCACCCATCGATAAAACCCAAAAACAAGTAGTAATTATTAAAGGTGTGCTTGCATACTTTTCTTCTTTTGCATATTTTTGAAAGTATGAAAATGCGTAAAAAAAGCTAGATATTGCGAAAAACATAATAATAAGCATTGCGATAATACCATTAATTCCTAAAATATCAATTAAGGTATTATGAGCACCTAATCCAAAATTCTTTTCAAAATAGTCACTACCATTACCCAGTAATTGCATATCTATAAATGTTTTCAACCAAATATATTCTCTACCACTTAAAGAATCTTTGTCTTGTATTCTACTAATTTGTTCTAATAATAAAGAGAAAATGTCATTAGGAATTACAAATATTGCAATTAAAATTGTAAATATAACAGTGATTACACTAAATATTACATAATTAGGTCTTTGTAGCATTTTTTTAAGAAACATTATATGCAGAACAATAAAGACCAATAATGATGTGCGGGCATTTGCTAAAAGAATAACACCTAAACTTAAAAGCAAAAGCAAATAAAGTATTCCTATAGTAAATAAACCTTTATTGTTAGACAAAGCACTAATCAAAAAAATAAATATACTAGCTGACATAACGGCAGCCATGAATCCTAGCTGATTTGAATTAGCAAATACGCCTCTGTACAGTCCTTCCTGAGATTGCCAGACTGGATTTATAACAAAGGAGGCAACTATATAGGGAGTAACTCCTAAAAATAGTCCTATAGGAATTAAACTAGTTGCATATTTATTCATTAATTTAGGCAAAATACTGAAAAAAATTATGGGAATAAAAATCATAAACCAGATTCCATCTCTCATGACGGTAATGTCATTATTAATATAGCCAGATAAAAAAATGAAAAAACTGAAGAAAATCCACGAAAAAACTAAAGGTTTAGGTTGAGTTGGTAAATCCCACATACTTAAACGAGACATTAGTACAAAAATAATTAAACCTGTCCCAAATAATAAATAACGTAATCTAAGGATGGATGGATCTAGAGGGTACTCAAAACTACCTAATGTAATAAGAGATGAACTGCCAAATAGAAGAGCTAAAAGAATGATAATGAAGATATTTCGTTTACTCAATTCACACATATATGATTTGTTGTTGAAGCTGAACAAAGTTATAAGTTTGGATATAATTGTTTTGTGTAGCAAGACTGCAATTCATTCACCTGATTGCAAACATTGAACCAACTTTTCTCTATAGTGTTAAAAGCTTGTTTTCGGGTGTTTTTTACTATTTCAGATTGACTAGCAGTAGTCACTGCTTCAGCCCAACTAGAAGCTGGTTGCGATAGAGAAATTCTATTTACTAGAGGTTTGACTACATCTGCTTCCTCTGGGACAACATCGGAAAATATACAGGGTAGCCCCGCTGCCTGTGCTTCAACTAAAACTAAACCTAATCCCTCATAGAGAGATGGCAGCAGGAAAACATCCATAGCACCCCGCATTAGTCGCGGTACATCAGATCGACTACCTGCGAAGATAACGCGATCGCCTAAGCCTAGTTTAGTAACCCTTTGTTCTATGTCTGCGCGTAGAGAGCCAACACCAACTAGTAAAAGATACATTTTTGGTTCTCGCTTAACAATCTCTGCGGCAATGTCTAACAGAAATACATGGTTCTTTTGTGGCTCGAATCTACCAACGTGTCCGACGACAAAGGCATCTTTAGGAATCCCCAATTCTGAGCGAACAGCAACTGTATCAACAGGATCGCAGAATGAAGTTAGGTCAATTCCATAGTAGAGAACTTGTAGATGAGGATGGATATTATCAGTACAACCAAATAAATCTACTAATGCTTGGCGGCTGCATCCAAAACCTAGTGTTGCATAGCGATCAATCCAAGTTCTCATTAAATCGAGATATAAGCGTCGATACCATATAGCTTTCGCTTCAACACAAGAGGTATTGTTGTGACTATGAGCAATTCGGATAGGTATTCCTGAGCGTTGAGCTAAACGGAGAATGTAACCACTAAAGTAATGAACATGACTGTGAACAACGTCATAAGGGCCATACATTTGTAAAATTTGCTGAAAGTTAGCACTATACTTCCAAGGCTGAAAGCGATCCACAGGACAAGAGATAATTTGACTACCTAGAGTGCGAATTTCATCATCATAAGCACACGGTTGAGTTGTATGAACAAGAAAATCCATGTGGAAGCGATCGCGATCAATGTTTCTCAAGGTATGCATGAGCCAGGTTTCAATCCCACCTCGATTCATTCCGCCAACAATATGAAGGATACGTATTGGATAACGCTCACTAGATATGGGATTTTTGTTGGGTTTGGTTGTATTTATTGAGTTTGTGTAATGCATTAAGAATTACTCCATAACTGATAATTGCTTGAACAATGACTGCAATCAGTAGTGCGATCACTGCTCCTAATAATCCCAACCTTGGTATCAATAAAAAACAAGCGACAGTAGAACTAATTGTTGCGGCAGCAAATAAAGGTAATTGGATGCGGAAGTATCGCGCTGCTGTCATTCCATATCCCATGAAGGAGGACAGGTAACCAATCCCAGCAGTAATCATTAGCCAAATAAATAAACTTGTATGTTGAGCGTACTCAGGTCGATACAAAAAAGTTAGGATTTGTTTTCCACCCACCACAGCCAGTAAAACCCCACCTCCACCTAGCAGAACAGCAATTCTCAGAAGCTTAAACAAAAGCTTGCAAAAAGCCACACCATCTCCGAGGGCATAATACTTTGCTAATCTAGGACTGGCAGACTGACCTAAAGCATTGACAACCATACTTCCAACGACCATCAAGTAAGCTATGGCTGCAAAAATCCCCAATTCCCGCTCACCCAGATATTGTTCAATAAAGTAGCGAGGGATGTTGGTATTGAGTGAAATGAGCATCATCACCAAACCCAAAGGTAAAGAGAGCCATATCAACTTTGTAAGGGTGACAAGATGCCAACGAAATTTTGATATTGAGTTGAGTATAAAAATACCATTAGGAATATCGTAAACCAATAAAACCATAGCCCAGGCAACTACCAATCCAACTACTCCCCATGTGACATCCCTCGATAGATATACTCCCGTTCCTAGCAGTATCAGTGATAAAGGCCCTTTAATCATTAAAGATATGGCGATACGATCCATGCGTTCATATTGCTGGAGCAAACCATAATAGACGTCACTGATAGATTCAAATGCCTTTGCCAAACCTACCAATAAAATTACTAACGATGTTTCCCAAGAGTATCCTGCTAAGAAAGTAATGACTGCGACTGCCAGCATTCCTAACCCCGTACCAATCAGTCTCAGTTCTAGGTAATCGCTAAATAGATACTGTTTTGTTGCATCCGTCGCTTGAATACTTCGTAACTGGAGATTAGTAAACATGAATATAGGTGCCGTTACTGCTAGCCCTAAGGTAAATTGCCCTACTATTTCAGGACTACCGAGTTTAACTAACACTACCAGCATTCCCCACTGGCAAGCTGCATAGACAACATTACCAATAAAAGTCCAAGAGAAGTTATGACGTAGCGTTAGTGGTTTAATTTGTTCCATCACTGCAAAACTTCCTAACTTTAGCAAGCTCCTTGATAAAGTTTAATGAACTGTTTTTCTGACAAAATTTATAGTTCTTATTATCCGTAAGTTAATAACTTATAAACAGCATTAAGAATGCTGGAACTATTAATCACAAAGTAATCGATATCTTTGAATAGGTGTGCTGTAGTTTTGACAAAAAATCCAATTGACTTCTCAAAAAAATCGATGTTGTGACACTTAAAACTAAATAATAATAAGACAAAGCAAATGCCTTAATATTTTCTAGATTCTTACCTAAAATACTAGCACCAATTACTAAAAATTTAGAATGTATGCAACGCATATGCAATAGTTTCTCAAAATATTCATAATTACTTTTAGCCTTGATATTTAAGCTTCTACTTGGAACTAAGTTTTCCAGAACTTCCCAAAATTGATTTTTAGGAGATAAATCAAAAAATAAGTTTCGCTCCTGCTCCTTTAGAAAGTTCTCAATTGGAAATGTACTGGTAATTTCATCAGTCAATATTGGTGTACTATTTTTGTTCAGAAATAAAATCCAATATTGAGTATTAATGAATTTGTTATCTTCCTGAAGTAATTCTAATTCACTATTACGTATAGAACTGTGCAGCATGAATTGTAATACTTGAGAAGACTGAAGTTTAGTTTGATTGATTTGATATTGCATAGATTTATAATTTCATGATCATGAAGAAAATTTCGCTTGTTTAGTATGAACATGACTTAGATAAAATATTTCACACACTTCCTGGCTTAACTCTAACTATGATGTTCCCATTTGTTCCTACAAGTAAATTATTGTTTGCAACTGTATCTACTAAAACATTACTTTCTAGATATTTAGGTTTATATCCAGGTACCATTTGCTCTAGTAGAAATAGAATCAAATTCGTATGATTTTTAGCTGCCGCCTTGCATAAATCTTCAACACTTATAGTCAAATTATCTGGAATAATTCGACTTGCATTTTTCACAATCAACAACTTTTCATGCTCAGTTGGTTCGTATTCTTCTCCTTC
>NZ_JAYKTT020000019.1:0-3753 GCF_038404745.2 Chlorogloeopsis sp. ULAP02
GGCTTAGTTTTAGCAACGGAAAAATTTTGGTCGTTAAAGTTGAAACCCAGGCAGGCGTAGCTGCCGGAGTTGCTGCTTTTGACCAAGAAGCTCTCTGTCGAAGTGATACCGTCCGTAGACATTGATGTGAGCATGACGAGTAGGCCAGATGTGTTTCAACTCTTCGTCCCCTGGAAACTGTCCTTCTTGCTTCAATTGTTGAATCACCTTCTCGATGTAAACAGTATTCCAGACAATCACTGCGTTCGTGACTAGATTCAGACAGCCAACCTGATTGTGCAGTTGTTCATCCTGCTGTTCTCGAATTTCGCCCTGATTGGCGTAACACAAATGAGATCGGAGGCTATGCAGGGCTTCACCTTTGTTTATTTGACGATTGAGTCTGCGGCGATTAGTTTCATCAGCATACCAACGCAGAATGTGAATCGTCTTGAGCAACCTGCCATATTCCTGAAGTGCGCGTGTGAGGGGATGTTTGCGTGGAAACGCTTGCAATTTCTGAATAATCAGCGAAGCACTCACCCAACCCTGTTTGAGCGACCCCGCTAGTCGTAACATATCATCCCAATGTTGAAGAATGCGTTCAAAGTTAATGACATTTGGCAGATGGTTTTTAAGGTTTGGGTAGTTCTCTAGATTGACTGAACTGGTGCGATAAAGCTGCTGGTCTGGCAGATCGCGAATGCGAGGAGAAAATTGTAAGCCCAGCAAATCAAACAGTGCAAAAACTAACTCAGTGTACCCTGCGGTGTCAGTGGTATGTTCTAAAATGGGCAGTTCGGTTTCATTATTAAGGATTTCGTCAAGGACATAGGTTGCGTCTCTGACCGTGGTAGGAACCGCTTTAGAACCATACTGAGAGAATTGATCACTAGTCCAGCTATAAAAAGTGATTCCTTTTCCATAGCCAAAATAGCGTGGTAGTGGTCGTCCCTGTCGGACAGACCCTTTGACCGGAAATCGCTGCCCATCAGACGAAGACAACATCCCACCACCCCATAACTGACTTAACGGTTGATGGTAATGGTAGTTAATCAATGCCGTATTTGCTTCACGCAAGGTATCATCACGAATATACCAGGTGTTGCACCAACTCAAATGCGAGTAGGACAGTTCCGCAGATGTTGCCATTTGCTTCAAATCCAGGTTGCAAGCTTGTGCCAACAAGCAACCATAAAGATGAAGTAGTAAGTGATCATCTCGATAAGACGAGCCATTGAGGTGTGCAAACCTATTTGAGAATTGAGTCCAGTTATCAACTTCAATTAGCAGATCCGTGATATCTAGTTGAGGCAAACGATTTGAGATTGTATTAGCAAGTTGTTTCAGTTGAGAAGATCGTTGTTCCGCTTCAATCGGGGATAGCACGAGCACCCCCTTCTCTTCCCGCAAATCTCCATCTGGTTCATTGAGTAATGCTTCCACTGCTTCGATGAAACTGAGCAATTCGGCTTCTCGTTCCGCCAAACGTACTTCAGGCTCAATTGGGATTCCCAGTAGGCTTACCGTCTGGTCGCGCTGTAGTAGCCACTCTTGTTTCGGGATGAAATAGCTTTCTAATTCACTAAAGCGACGACTATGCGTCAGGTAGACTGCACCAGAGCGTAGGTTTTGGCGCAGCACCCAAAATGCTGTCAGTTCGTAATAGCGACGATCTATCCCCTCTGGTTGTACTACGTAAGGTCGCCATGCCTCTGGAACAAATCCGGTAGGCGCATCATCTGGTAATTTGCGACGAGTGCCGGCATGAATTTCACGCACCAACTGGAGTGCCTTCAACAATCCTTGATCCTGCTCACAGGCCTGAAATTGGAGTGTTGCTAAAAAGCGACGGGAAAAGTGGCAAACTCGTTTATAGTATTTCCCAAAGTAGTCCACATACGCATCGTTCTCTGGTCGAATCAGTTGCTTGGTTTCTCCAATTGCAATCTGTAATTTAACCTGGCTGATGTCTTCAAATGTCTTTGTTCGTACTTTGTGATCTTCTACATCTGGGTTAAGCAAAATCTGCCCAATATCATACAGGGTTTGCAGCTTCTGGTTAATCGTTTGTGTTGCCTTTAATCGGTCTTGTTCAAATGCCCGCTTGGCCTCACCGTACAACTTCCATATCCGTTGGTCTACCATCTCAATCAGATCGTCAGTGAAATTGTAGAGTGATTGCTTGAGGAAGGCTACCAAAATGGGATACCGCTTGGCTTCAGTGGCGCGTTGCAGATATTGATTGGTTGCTCTAGCACCAATTTTTGCCAAATGATTGATGCGGTTAGGGTTGAGTTGACTTAAAGTCCACTGATTGACCTGGTGGTAATGCAAAAAGGCAATTTTATCTAGGGTTTCCAGAATTTGTTTTGGATTGTCTCCGGTTGGGGTACGTTGCAACCAGGACAGACGTGTACGACCAAGTTTCTCATCAATTTTTAACAATTTGTCTAAAAACGAACAACATTCTTTTGTCAACAGTGGTTGTAAGCTTTGGTAACAAACAATTTGAGCCTGTTGTCTTGACTTGGACACTTTCTGTGCTATTCGGGTTGTACCAATACGAATGATCTTGTTCTGCTTGAGGAATTCACATACCATTGTGAACAGCAATGTCGGCTTGTCATGCTCTAAAGCCCTTTGTAAAAGCCACTCCTCTAGCTCTAAAATATCAGCAGTTGTTGCCCGACGATAGCCTGCTAGCTTTTGAATTTGTCGTTGATGCTTTCGTTGAGTACTGGTACGTTTGCCGTAAAATGTTAGGAGTTCAGGCATAACCTCTAACTGTTGAGCAACGTAGTGAACGACAACTTGGGGAATCTGTAATAGGTTTTCTGGAAAGAAACCCAAATACCTCAAACAGCCCAATTGAAGCGCAAATCCCAAACGATTGTAGTCTCCTCGAATTGAATCAATCGCTTGATGGTCAATACTAGAGAACCAAAAGAAACTGTTTAACTCCTCACGGCTGATTTCCTCTGGGAATAGATTCAGTCTGTCATGATCTGCTTGGGATAAAAATTGAACGGGCATGATTTAAACTAAAGGTACTGTCCCATTATGGTTTATAAATGGGACAGTTTATAGCCATAAGTGTTCTCAATACCAGTATTTGCAAAGTTGAGACCAGAGATGTCAACCACCAAAAATGGGACAGTTCCTCCTCGCCATATCCCAAATAACCAAAAGCGACCGCGCGAATACCTTACTCCCAAGGAAGTGGAAGAACTGATCTCGGTTGCTAGAACCTATGGACGTTATGGGCATCGAGATGCCACTATGATTCTCCTGATGTATCGACATGGACTACGGGTGTCCGAACTTTGTTCATTGCGATGGAGTCAGGTTGATTTTGAGGCGGGCTTGTTGCATGTCAGACGGCTCAAGCATGGCATCGAGAGCGTTCATCCCTTACACGCTCCAGAATTGAGAGCTTTGCGGAAGTTGCACAGAGAATCTCAACAATCACCTTATCTGTTTATTAGCGAACGAGGCACTCCTATGACCGCCGCCGGTTTTCGTAAGCTACTAAGCCGTATTGGCAATAATTCCTCTCTCACCTTTCCAGTTCATCCACACATGCTGCGGCATGGTTGCGGTTACAAGCTAGTCAACGATGGGCACGACACTCGATCTATTCAACACTATCTAGGACATAAGAACATTCAGCATACTGTTCGTTACACAGAGTTGTCACCGCACTGTTTCAGCGACTTTTGGCAGGATTGAATTTCTTAACGACCAAAATTTTTCCGTTGCTAAAACTAAGCC
>NZ_JAYKTT020000020.1:0-45026 GCF_038404745.2 Chlorogloeopsis sp. ULAP02
TTACTTCTTTCCCGCTTGAAGAATACCTAATCGAACTGGGAGAGTTTTTTTAACAAACCACAAAGAACACAAAGGACACAAAGAAATAGGTAATTTTGGCGAGAAGGAACTAATTCCTATTAGAGATTAAAAACCACTAAAATCTATTAGCCATTAGCTATTAACCATTAACTATTAACCATTAACCTTTCAATTCATCCAAAAACGGCATAAACACAGACACCAAATCTGGACGACTGACAACTAAAGTAGGAAAAGAGCGATCGCTATAATCAACTCCTGATAATAATGGAAACGGTTCTGACTTGAGCGATACCCAGGTTCCGCCAGCAGCCTGAGCTATTACCCAAGCACCCGCCATATCCCAAACTTTTGGTGTCGCTTCTACACTGCCCAATACCGCCCCCGTACCCACTGTTAGAAAGTTATAGCTAGCAACACCCAACATTCTAATTTTGCAGGGAAAACCTTTTTGGATCACCGAGAGGCTGCGAGAACAGAGGTTAAAAAAGTGGTTATTGCTAGGAGCATCACTACTAGTGTAGATGGAATGGTGATTGCGAAAAGCACCTGTGGGTACTGCTAAACCCGATGAACCTTCCCAGAAGCCATAAAAAGCTTCGTCTGTTGGTGGTAAGTAAACATAACCAAATATTGGCACTCCTTGATACAGCAAACCCAAAGAAATCGCCCAAATGGGAATGCCGCGTGTAAAGTTGGTAGTGCCATCTAAAGGATCAATTACCCAGCACCATTCTGTACCAGGAAAAACCTTGTCACCCTCTTCACTCAAAATACCGTAACCGGGAAAAGTAGAAGCGATCGCATCCCGCAGTTCTTGATCCGCCCATTGATCGGCACGTGTTACCAAAGTACCATCAGCTTTCTGTAAAGCCTGCACTTGCCCAAAATCTTGCATTAACTGCTTACCCACTCTAGCGGTAGTGGATTGGGCAAATTCCAAAATTGTAGTCCAAAATTCTGTCATGTAAGGAGTAGGGACTAGGGACTAGGGACTGGGGACTAGGGACTAGGCATTAGAGGAATTTTAGATTTATTTCACATCCAATATTTCTAGCCCCCTAAATAATATCAATCTAATTCGCTTTCCAAAATAGATGCGATCGCAGCTTTGGCATTCTGCTGAAATTCTGTGATGTTAACGCGTGCTAATAGCCCCAACGCTATCAGCATACCCACAGCCTGTGTCGCAAACACTAACCCATAGGCTAATACTGGTGTTTCTAGTATGGTTTTACCCACATTTAAGACTGCACCACCAGATACCGTTGCCAGCGCCCGTGCTAGCGCCTGCGCCAATCCCCAAGCACCAATAAATGTCCCGGCGGTTTCCGCAGCCGTCAGATCCAGCATCAAACTGAGCGCTCCGGTTGTGGTAACACCAGAAGCAAAACCAAACAAGATTAAACTCCATTGCAAGAATTTGGGATTAGCAGTTGTCCCTGCCAAAATAATTATGAATAAACAAACTGCTACGCCAATGCATCCCAGCTTAGTTGTATTTTTCTTTCCCAAACGTGGGGCAATCAAAAAACCTGTCAAACTCAAGCCAAGCAGTGTACCTACACCAAAAAAAGCATTGAGAGTTGTGGTTTGAGCGATCGTCATTTTAAAGACTTCGCCGCCATAGGGTTCTAAAATTGCATCTTGCATAAACAAGCTGATACTCATAATCAGCAAAAAAGTGAAAAATATCCCTGTCTGGCGGCTAGCAGTTAACACCCGCATTGCCATGCCCAAAGTAATCTTATCTTCTCGGTCAATCACTGTGGAGCGTATACCATAGCGGGAATATTTCTTTTCCACACCGACTGTTGATAGTAAGCACAATCCAAAAGCGATCGCTGGAACAATCAAAAACAAGCGGTTGATTTGGGCTTGCACTTGCTCTAAAGGAGCATCCAAGGCAATTTGCTTGAGTAAACCGCTACTTATTATCGCTCCGATGATAATTCCTACCATCAGCATCGACCAAACAATTCCCACTAATTTTGAGCGATTATCTTCATCAGAAACGTCAACAAGCAATGCCGCAAAAGGTGTAGAACTGGCACTAATAGCAATGCCGTAGAGGGCAAACATCAAAGCTAAAAGCGCCACCCACCCTGAAGTTTGAGTTGTCCAATTTCCTGAGCGTAAGCTAAAACCAAGTTGCCAAACTACTTGAACGGCAAAGAAAGAAACGATCGCAAATAAAGCCGCACCCACCCAAACATAGCCAGTACGGTGATAACCCAACAAAGTTTTAGAGTCTGACATTTGCCCAAACCAGACTCGTACCGGAGCCACGAATTGATACATTGCGATCGTGCCAGCAGCAATCAAGGCTGGTACTTGCAATTCTTCAATCATGACTCGATTCAGCACTCCCAATGTCAGAATTGACATTATGCCTAATGCCATTTGAAATAAGCCCAGACGAAACATCACGGGCAGCTTAACCTTGGGAATAGATGAGTCAGGTACAGACTGGTTTGATTCAGAATTGGGTGACACATCGCTAGTTTCCATAGCCGCTCTCAACCAAAACAGCAAAATTACTTCACAATTATCAAGATAACTGTTAGTGAGGAGATAGGGAACAGGGGATAGGGGGACACGGAGATAAGGGGACGCAGTGACGCGGAGAGGATATTTCTCCTACTCTCCCTCTCTCCCCCTCTCCCACTCCTCTTCCTTCTACCCTCTGCCTTCTAGCGATCGCAATCTATTATGTGAAGTTAAACTAAGAAAGTAAACAAATGTAAACAAATATTTCTTGAAAGTGGAAAATATCACATTAGGACAAAACGGGCCAGTTGTGAAACCCTTGTGTATTGGTACTTGGGCTTGGGGCGATAAGCTATTTTGGAATTATGGCAATGATTATGGCCCACAAGAGTTGCAAGCTGCTTTTGATGCAGCTATTGAAGCTGGCATCACGTTTTTTGATACTGCTGAGGTATATGGATTTGGAGTCTCTGAACAATTGCTGGGGCAATTCATGCAAAAAACCGAACAGAAGATGCAGATTGCTACCAAATATGGCCCTTTTCCTTGGCGGATAACAAATCAATCTGTTGCCGATGCCTTAACAGAGAGCCTCAAGCGCTTGCAGGTTCAAAAAGTAGCCTTGTACCAAGTACATTGGCCTTTTACCTTTTTCATGAGCCAAGAAACCCTAATGAATGCCCTAGCAGATGAAGTGGAACAGGGCAGAATTGAGACAGTGGGTGTAAGTAATTACTCAGCACAGCAAATACGAGAAGCACACCAAATTTTAGCTCGTCGTGGTATACCCTTAGCTGTTAATCAAGTGCGCTATTCTTTACTGACTCGCCAAATCGAAACTAACGGCATTCTCGACACTGTCCGTGAATTGGGCATAACAATTTTGGCGTACAGCCCTTTGGCTCAAGGACTACTTACTGGCAAATACACTCCTAATAGCAGCGAAACTCCTAGTGGTGCCAGAAAAATAGATCCAAGATTTAATCAAGAGGGCTTGCAAAAAATAGAACCAGTAATATCTTTGCTACGTCAGTTAGGGGAAAAACACAAACGTACTCCTGCCCAAGTAGCTTTGAATTGGCTAATTGCCCAAGGCAACGTTATTCCTATTGCTGGAGCAAAAACAGCCCAGCAAGTACGAGATAACGCTGGCGCGCTGGGTTGGCAATTAACTGATGATGAAATCACCCAGCTAGAAAAACTTAGTCGTCCTTGGCTGAAGTAATAAGGTCAAGTCGCTACATACAACAACCATCCAAAGTCTATAGTCAACAGTCTAGTGTTTTTTCACCAATAATTAAGTTTTGGCTATGGACTATTGACTAACGACAAAATAATTACGAGGCTGATTCGCTAGCTGTAGGAGAACCTAACTTCTTCGGAGTGATTGAATGTTCACGCCGTGCCGTCCGTAATTTAGGCTTGGGAGTACCGTGTTTGTCTACATCGTTTGCACGTGTGTCTGAAGAACTCCAAGAGGAACGACGAGAGCGATTGTCGCCGTTTCCTTCGCGACGCCCATGCCGCAATTTAGGTTTGGATGAATGGTTGATTTCCTCTTCTAGAAAATCAGCTTCTGATTGTAGCCAAGCAGGGCGAGTTTGATCGTAAGCAATTTGTAATGCTGCTGCGGCGATCGCATGAGCATCATATTGCTCACTCAATTGACTAACAATGGTCAAAAATGAAGCCATCCGTTCACCAGCCAAAGCTTCTTGCACTTGAACTTGCAGTTTTTCTAACTGCCGTGCTTCTATTTGCGCCCGTGTCGGAATTGACAACACTTGCCAATTCTGACGCACGTGACGTTCAAACAATTGCTGTTTGCGCCGCTCAAATGGCTGTACTAGAGTAATTGCTGTACCTTCTTTTCCTGCACGTCCTGTACGACCGATACGGTGGACGTAAGTTTCTACACTATCAGGTAAATCAAAGTTGATCACGTGTGATAATTGGTCAACATCTAAACCCCGTGCAGCAATATCAGTAGCTACTACCCAACGCACTTGACGATTGCGGAACCGTGTCAATAACCGTTCCCGTGCCTGTTGTGACAAATCGCCGTGATATTCATCAACACTATGTCCAGCAGCTTGCAATTGGTTAGTCAGTTCAGCCGCAGTGCGTCTGGTGCGAACAAAGATGAGAGCTGACTCTGGATCTTCCATTTCCAAGATTGGCTGCAAAGCTTTGACTTTTGACCATTGGCGTGGCACTACGTAAGCTACTTGATTAATTTTGTTGGGAGCCGCTTTTGGTTGTTCAACAGTAACTGTTACAGGATCGTTGAGAAACTTATTAACCAACTGTCTAATTGACGGTGGCATCGTCGCTGAAAATAAAGCTGTCTGCCGCTCTCGTGGAGCCTGAGACAGAATTTTCTCAACATCATCAATAAAGCCCATGCTTAACATTTCATCGGCTTCATCTAACACAAACCATTTCACTCGATCTAATTTCAGGCTGCCCCGCTCTAGCAAATCAATCACCCGTCCTGGCGTACCCACAACAATGTGAACGCCACGTTTTAGTTGTAAAATTTGACGGTCAATTGATTGACCACCATAAATTGCTAAAACACGCAGTCCTTGGTTACTAATAAACTCACAGACAGCATTTTGGACTTGAATTGCCAACTCACGAGTTGGAGTCAAAATTAAGGCTTGTACCGCCTTTTGACTAACATCCAGCCGCTCCAAAATTGGCAGAGAAAAAGCTGCTGTTTTACCTGTACCAGTTTGGGATTGACCTACTACATCGCGACCAGCTAAAAGTTGTGGAATCGCTTGTGCTTGAATATTTGTTGGTGCGGTAAAACCAAGTTTTTCTAGTTGCTCAATGAGCTCTGGTGAAATGCCTAGTTCTTGAAATAAAAGGGTCATCAACTCTCCTATGTTTTAGATTGAATTTTTATCAGTTAGTAGGGGCGGATTTAAAGAGAAATTGTCGGTTTTAACTGAAAAATAATCAATGAAACCCGCCCTTATAGTGGATAGTAGTTAGTGGTAGATAACCAGCTAATAAATACTAACTACTAGCAATTCCATACAAGTCGTATGTATCAGCTTCTTTGATAGTTACTGGTACAATTGTTCCCAATCTTGCAGTTCCTTGAACGTAAACTTGCCCATCCACTTCTGGAGCAAATCTGGCAGAACGACCGACTAATTCCCCTGTTTGAGGATGTTCTTGCTCGATTAATACATCAACTACTTTGCCAACTTCCTGCTGATTTTTCTGATAAGAAATTGGCTGTTGTAATTCCATCAATACGTCTCGCCGCTCATCCTTTAATTCTTGCGGCAACTGATTGGGTAAGTTGTAAGCTGGTGTTCCTTCCTCTGCTGAAAACGCAAAAACACCAACGTGATCGAATTTATGGCGCTCTACGAACTGCAATAGATGCTCAAAATGCGCCTCTGTTTCACCAGGAAAACCGACAATAAAAGTAGTCCGTAGCACTGCTTGTGGTAGTGCTTTCTTGATGCGTTCAATAATCGCATCGTTCACCTGCCCTTGCCAAGGACGATTCATTGCCCGGAGAATCTCAGGGTGGGAATGTTGCAATGGCAGATCCAGATATGGTAGAACATTGGGCGTTTCTTGAATTGCCGCAATTACATCTGGAGTTAGGCCTGTAGGATAGGCGTAGTGCATCCGAATCCACGGTACATCTACTTTGCCCAAAACGCGGAGCAATTCGCCTAATTTAGGCTTCCCGTAGATATCTAGACCATAATTAGTCGTGATTTGGGAAATCAAAATGATTTCCTGCACTCCTTGATCCGCAAGCTGTTGTGCTTCGCCAACAATCGATTCTACCGTCCGCGATCGCTGATTTCCCCGCAGATACGGGATGATACAAAACGCACAACGATAATCACATCCTTCGGCTACCCTCAAATAGGCTACGCCTTCGGTTGTAGTACGATAACGCGGTGTATTTTCGTCACCTATGTAAGTTGGCTCGGCGCTAATCTGTTTAACGCGTTCACCTTGTTCTGCCCGCTCAATTACATCTACTATTTTGTGGTAGTCACCTGTCCCTACCACAGCCACAGCTTCGGGTAACTCCTCCAACAACTGCTCCTGGAAATGCTGCGCCATACAGCCGGTAATGACGATTTTTTTATTTGCTTCTGCCAGTTCCACCAAAATTCTGACAGATTCTTGACGAGCTGCTGCAATAAAACTACAAGTATTGACAATAACGTAATCTGCTAACTCTTCATTATTATCTACGCCATAGCCTGCTTCTACCAGCAGTCCAAGCATATGCTCTGTATCAATTCGATTCTTTTCGCAACCCAGGTGAGAAATTGCAATCGTTGGTTTGTCACCCATACTATAAAAAATTTTTTCAGTTTTGTTGTTTCGTCCAACGCTCAAACTCCAAATTCCAATTCCGGACATCTTTAAAATTGAAGAAACAGGCCTCTTCAACAATGCCCGCAAAAGTCATAAGCACTCACTGGAATGTCTAATCCCAATGAATATAAAGGATCAATAAGGATCGTGCTATGATATGTCTACAATTCTGTTTTCCAAGGGAAAAACATACGACCTTCAGGCAAAATAGACAGTTATAAGTTTTGTTAAGCAAATCGCCTTATGGTATTTTACATTACCGTGGCGCGTGCGTCGTGAATCTACTCTACCCTAAAGGGAGCCACTTTACCCTACAGGGTGTGTGGTGAGAAGTCGCTGCCATATTAGGAAAATACGCACAAAACCACGCCTTGTATGGCGGTAATGCTACCATTTTATTCAGAACCTCGTCTGACTAAATGATGACAGCTAGGTGATGAAAGGCTAGTTGCCTGTTCAACGTGAAACAGCCACCTTGTAGGAAGCGCCTTGGATTTGGGGGTTAACCATCAATGGAAACCACCAAAAACGCGACCACCTCACTGCTTGGCGTCGTGTGCGTCTTGTGAGTTGCAAACTCCTCTTGTAGCCAGTTTTTATCTTAACATATCTTATGGAAGGTTTGACGCCAATTTCCATCCCAAGGGGGAAGCAGTAAACCAACCAAATACAAAACAAATTTGAAGAGTTAGTCAAAAGTCAAGAGTCCAAAGTCCAAAATTAATATTCCAAAGGTCATAGTCTATAGGATTTTAACCATTGACTGTACCAACTTTAGATTGAAGAAAAGCCGATTTTAGATTTTTTTGGTTCATGCCCCGTCCCTAGTGGGCGGAAAAAATCCAAAATTTAAAATCCCCAAGCCCGTACCCTTATGATCGGGGTCAATCTAAAATCTAAAATCTAAAATCCAAAATTTTTTGACGAATGACGATTGATTATTGACGATTGGCTGTGGACTTTGTGTAGCTTTATTTAAAGACGTGGACTTATATCAGCTATTTAACACCCAAAAACCGATTATTGGTGTAGTTCATTTACTACCGCTACCAACCTCACCCCGTTGGGGAGGTAGCCTCAAAGTAGTGATTGATCGTGCCGAGCAGGAAGCAACAGCTTTGGCTAGTGGAGGAGTTAACGGCATCATAGTGGAAAATTTTTTCGATGCACCGTTTCCGAAGAACCAAGTTGATCCTGCTGTTGTGAGTGCAATGACTGTGGTGGTGCAGCGCATACAAAATTTGGTGACGTTGCCGATTGGAATTAATGTTTTACGTAACGATGCCAAAAGTGCAATGGCAATAGCCAGTTGTGTGAAAGCACAATTCATCCGCGTCAACGTGCTTACTGGTGCAATGGCAACCGATCAGGGTTTAATTGAAGGCGAAGCCCATCACCTGCTACGCTATCGACGGGAGTTGGGTAGTGATATCAAAATTTTCGCTGATGTTTTGGTCAAGCACGCCCGCCCTTTGAGTTCCCCAAATCTAACTGTCGCCGTACAAGATACTATTGAGCGTGGTTTAGCAGACGCTGTGATTTTGTCTGGATGGGCTACTGGCAGTCCACCAAATCTGGAAGATTTAGAATTGGCTTCACAAGCAGCAGCAGGTACGCCCGTATTTATTGGTAGTGGAGCTTCTTGGGAAAATATTGCTACATTAATGCAGGCAGCAGATGGGGCGATCGTGTCTAGTTCCTTGAAACGACAAGGTCGTCGCGAGCAACCGATTGATCCGATTCGCGTTAGTCAATTTGTGGATGCTGCACACCGTAGTTGGAACTCCAAAGGTGATAGCAAATCTATTTCTTCTATGAGCATACAATCATAAAACTGGCTAATGGCTAATTACTAATTGCGTTAGCCATTAGCAATCAGCAATCACTAATTTACCGATTCTTGCCTATGAGTCGCCGCCGTTCTATTCCTTGGATTCATCGCCGATCGCGTTTGTTAATTGCTGCGATCGCTGTTTGTGGTGCTTTAACAACAGCTTATTTGACAGTAGTAAAGTTTACTCAAAACTCTGCTGCGTGTCCTACCCAAAGTTGCGATCTTGTACTGCAAAGCGAATATGCTACTGTTTTTGGGCTGCCTTTAGCCTTATTCGGGTTTTTGGCTTATACCAGTATGGTGATTTTTGCTTTGGCTCCTTTGGCTGTTGATCCCATTAAACAGAAAGATACTCGTATCAAGGTAGAAAATTTGACTTGGTTACTGCTACTAGCAGGTGCGATCGCCATGTCGGTTTTCAGTGGTTACTTGATGTACCTGTTATTTTTCAAAATTCAAGCACTCTGTATTTACTGTCTTGGTTCAGCAATTTTCTCCCTAAGTATGTTGGTACTAACTATTATTGGTCGTACTTGGGAGGACTTAGGGCAAATCTTTTTTACTGCCGTGATTGTGGGCATGGTGACTTTGATTGGCACGTTGGGTGTTTATGCTAATGTCGGTCAAAGTAGCACTGATGTGATTCTTAACGAAAGACCCGGTCAAACAACAGAAGTCACCTTCAAACCAACCAAACAAGCTAAACCAGGAGTTGGTTGGGAAGTTACCACCACTTCTGGTGAAGCAGAAATCGCTTTAGCAAGTCATCTCTCGAAAATAGGTGCAAAGGAATATATCGCGTGGTGGTGTCCTCATTGTCACGAACAAAAACTACTTTTTGGTAAAGAGGCTTACAGCAAACTCAATTCTATAGATTGCGCTCCTGCTGATCATCCCAATCTTCAAAAAGATGAATGTAAAGCAGCTGGGATTCAGAGTTATCCCACTTGGATCATCAACGGTAAAACTCATGCAGGAGTATTAAGCTTAGAGGAGTTAGCGAAAATTTCTGGTTATACAGGGCCTAGTAACTTCAGGTATACTTTGCGTCGTTAAACAAATTAGAGATTACTTGTATAATTTTACTCTTAAGATTCGACCAGTTATACATTTACATAGCGTATAACTGGTTGACTTTTTTTGCTTCTTACTAGACAAGATTTAGTGATAATAGTAAGTTTTTTTACAAGTTTATCAGATTTAAACTTTAGTATTTATACTTAAGTTCTTATCACATCCATAACTCATTAAATTGATGCTTTCAAAGCACTCACTTTTTTAGAGTTTGCATCTCCAATCTCTTGACAGTTAGTGTTTTTAGGCTAAGAAATAGTTGCTCAACAAGTGCAACAGAAATTCATAGTTCTGGTTTGCCATTTTGACTTGCCGATTTGATGTTTCTATTAGTACTCTTTTGTTATCTCTCATCTAAATAAGTTTAGGTATAACTTATGCCAATGAGCGCAATGAATAAAAATATTACTATGCCAGATTTTGAGTGTCTTGAGATTAAAAAATGACAAAAATAAGCTTAAAAAGCGATTTATGAGTCGAAAACCCCCATTTTATAAATATGTCTTTCACTTATGGGTAATTTAGTATACGTGTGAGTAAAAAATAAGAATCTTCAGTGGAGAGTTAAGTGGTACATATAAGCTCCGAGAGGAGAGCGTTTAGGAGGCAGTATTTTCAGGACAGGTACTAGAGATGATTAAACATCTAGACAAGCGTCTGATGAAGTTATTGTTGACGCTCAAACAATACCTACGTTCCCCACACAGGGAATGTATAACTGCCTCCAGCATTGCAATTTGCGTGCTAATATTACGTTCTTTGGGATTTTTACAATCTTTAGAGTGGGCAGTTTTAGATCAATCCTTTCAATTGCGTCCAACTGAAACGCCAGAAGAACGGATTGTCATTGTAGCAATTGATGAAGCTTTTTTACGCCAATCAGGTTCTTGGCCTATTCCAGATGGCATCATTGCCGATGTTTTACAAAAATTAAACGCTTATAGTCCACGTGCTATTGGTTTAAATATTTATAGGGATTTAAAAGTAGAGCCTGGACATGAGAATTTGGTGGCAGCTTATAGATCGATGCCGAACTTAATTGGCATTGAATTACTGTCGAATACAAAAAATGTGAATGTGTCGCCTCCATTAGAACTTAGTCGGCTTAATCAAGTAGGTTTTAACAACGTACTACTTGATACTGATGGCAAAGTACGTCGTAGCTTGTTGTATTGGCACATTGAGAATCAAGCACGCGAAAGTTTTGCTCTCAAGCTAGCAAAGCTATATTTGCAGCCAGAAGGCATTGAACCTAAAAAAGCAGCAGGCAATTCTAAGTACTTGCAGTTGGGCAAAGCAGTGTTTCATCGCTTTCAACCAAATGATGGAGCTTATGTGAATGCAGATAACAGGGGCTATCAAATTTTGTCCAATTTCCCCAAATTAGCTTGCAGAAATCCATTACTAGAAATTTGCGGTTTTCGCAAAGTATCTATGCAGGCTGTATTAGCTAACGAAGTACCAGAAGAATGGATTCGCGATCGCATTGTTCTGATTGGTTCTACCGCACCCAGTCTCCAGGATTTTGTCTTAATTCCCTACTCTAACCGTTTGGTAGGTACGGTAAAGCCGATCTCAGGCATAGAACTACAAGGTTATTTTATCAGTGAGTTAATTCGTGCGGCTTTAGAAGGAAGACCGTTAATAAAAGTTTGGCCTGAGCCTGTAGAGTGGTTGTGGGTTTTTAGTTGGGCTTATATGGGTGCTGCTACAAGTTGGCGAGTACGGCGTTTTGGCAGAAGCATCTTCGGGATTGTGCTGTTTTGTTACGTGTTGGTAGGCAGTGCCTACGTGGCTTTTTTATTTAGTTGGTGGATACCGCTTGTACCTGCATTGCTGAGTTTGAGTGGTTCAGCTATTGCTATTACTTTGCAAGTTGCTCAAATGCAGGAAGAGTTGAAACGCTCTAAAGAGTTTTTACATCAAGTTATTAATACAATTGCTGATCCAATTTTTGTTAAAAATGAAAAACATCAGTTGATTGTTTTAAATGAAGCTTATTGTCAATTAATTGGTTACCCTAAACAGATGTTGCTGGAAAAATCAGACTATGATTTTTTCCCTAAACATGAGGCTGATGTATTTCGGTGGCAAGATGAGTTAGTGTTTAAGTCTCAGCAAGCTCAGGAGCATGAAGAAGAACTTACTGATGCTAGTGGTAGAACTTATCTGATCTCAACTAAGCGATCGCTCCACAAGGATGGGGCAGGTAATTTATTTTTAGTCGGTGTAATTCGCGATATTACTAAACGTAAGTTGCGAGAAGAAGAACTCAAACGTACCGCTGCTGAGTTATTTCGCTCCAATAACGAATTAAAACTACAAGAAGATCGTTTGCGTTATTTGGCATATCACGATGCTTTGACAGGTTTACCAAATCGTAAGTTTTTTGCCGAACAACTGCGTGAATCGATTGAGTGGGCAAAAAATCATAATTTATTACTTGGACTGTTATTTATTGATTTGGATGGTTTTAAGCAAGTCAACGATACTCTCGGACACGAGATTGGCGATCGCTTATTAATTACAGTGGGGCAAAGGTTAAACAACTGTTTACGCGGTAGTGATACTGTTTCCCGTTTTGGCGGTGATGAATTTACTGTGATTTTACGGGCAATTCCCAGGGTAGAAGTAGCTACTAAAGTTGCTGAAAAAATTTTAGCAACGATTACTGAGCCAATTGTCTTGGACGGTCATATCACCAAAGTATCAGCCAGTATTGGCATTAGCGTTTACCCAACTGACACTCATGATTATGAAACTCTAATCAAACAAGCCGATACTGCTATGTACAGAGCCAAACATCTCGGTAAAAATCGCTATGAATTTGCTTAATTTTTTAATTTTTCTTTGTGCAAGTAAATTTTCTAAGTAATTATATTTAATTAGTAAATATATTTTGACAGCAATCAGTTAAGTAACTGCTCACGCAAAAATATATTTATGTATCTTTTATGTATATAAATGTCATTCAGCGGTAAACTTCAGTTGATCTTGAAAAGCAATAATACTTATATATACTTAATTTACGTAATTTTACTTATATTTTCTTTATCTTAAAAAGGGTAATAGTAAATTATCATCAAATAAAAGCTGCCAAAATGGCAACGTTAAAGCATAAAAATTAGATATTTTCACTGATAAGTACCCTACGTGAGGAAATTAAGGCAATAAGACGTAATGTCTATGATTTTGGATGTAGAAAATACAGGTTTTAATACCAAAATATTAAATTTGTATTAAAATGATTCAAGTAATCAATGTTATCGTGGTTTTTCATGGAGAGCTAATACTTTCGATAGATGCAATTTTCTGCTGAAACGTAATATAAGGTTATAAAGTTGACTAAGCATAAGCAAAAGCAGCGGCTTATATAGTAAGTCGCAAACTCTGGTCTATGGGTGTACTAAGTAATTATACCAGAGAAAAATCCAGTATTGTCAAAATTTTAACTAAATAAAGTTCTTTGTCACAACCAATACTAGTTTTAGAAAGTTTGCAAAGGGTTGATTGAGGATTTATGGGGACTAGCTTGAAAATTACTTATGCTGTTTTGTGTGTTATTGGAGCTACTTTAATAATTCTCAAAAATGCTGATCGTGCTTGGACTTATGTCAGTAACAAGGAAAGTAGAAGTAGTTTAGTTAGTCTGCAAATAGATTTTCAAATCACCAAAGGCACAATTGCTAATGCTAAGTTAGATAGCGAGTATGAACCACCAAATTATGGTGGCCCTGATAGTTCTTATGGGAGTGCTACTCGTTAATTAAAGCAGTTCCAAACAAGTTTTGAAATCATCGAGTGTCATGTTTGAGCTTGGGGAAAAATTACTTAGCATAAGTTTCTACACAAACGTAATTTCCTTACAATCAGGGTATAGGGATAAAGATTTCTTTACTCCATACCTTCATGCTCTTGCACCTGTTTTCAAGTGAGATATTATGATTTGTTATTTTCAACTCACTTTACTACAGGAGATTTCCACCAATTGTGATCCTCTACGAGTGTGTGAACTTGCCAGCGAGGATCAGGATGAGGATAGTCTAACCGATAGTGTCCTCCTCGACTTTCGGTTCTAAAAGCAGCACTTTTAAGAATTAAATAAGCCACATCTAATAGATTGCGAGTTTCTGCCCACAGGCGCAAATGCCGCTCCCAATCAGGTTTTGTGAAAGTAACTGATTGTTTAGGAGCTAAAGAAAGCAAAAATTGGCTCAATTTTAAGCTGGCAAAATCTTGCTGCCAAGATTCTATAGTCGCGATCGCTGTTTCCAACCCTGATTGTTCCCGACAAATACCAGCATTTTGCCAAACTAAACGTGATATTTTCTCCCGCAGTTTTTCTAAGTATTTTTGCTGAGTTTGCCACTCACTCTCAGACAGGGCAAAGGTTAATGATTGAGGCTGAAATTCTGACTTTTGTTGTTCATTCTCGCTTCTTGGCAATTCATGTTTGAGATGTGCCATCTGTGCACCAAACACAATGCATTCGAGTAAAGAATTACTTGCCAGACGATTTGCACCATGTACTCCAGTACTAGCAGTTTCTCCTACAGCGTACAAACCAGGAATATTTGTGCGATTCATCAGATCAGTAAGAATACCACCCATCCAGTAATGGGCAGCAGGGGCGACAGGAATTGGTTCACAGAAGACATCTATACCCCAGTGCTTACAGACTTTAATAATATTGGGAAAGCGATGGCGAATTTGATCAGGAGGAATGGGACGCATATCCAACCATACGTGAGCAGTAGCTAAATCGGTAGCAGTGCGTTGCAAATGACTAAAAATTGCTCGACTCACCACATCTCTGGGAGCCAGTTCACCATCGGGGTGATAGTCAAAGGCAAAACGTCGCCCTTGATTATCTACAAGATGTGCTCCCTCGCCACGTACAGCCTCACTAATTAAAAAGCGGTCAGCCCCAGGTTTAGTTAAAGCTGTAGGATGGAATTGCACAAACTCTAAATCTCTTAGAATTGCCCCAGCTCGCCATGCGATCGCTACCCCATCTCCTGTACTCACATCTGGGTTAGTAGTTTGGGCAAATACTTGCCCGCCGCCACCTGTTGCCAGTACGATAGCATCACTTTTGATCCATCTAATTTGATTTTGATAGAACAAGCTAATTCCTTGAGCATGCCCAGTTTGCGGATGTAACCATAAACTCAACGCCAAAGCTTGTTGAATCACTTGAATATTTTGGCGGCGCAATACTTGAGCAGTCAGAGTAGTTATTACTTCCCTGCCCGTGGTGTCAGCGGCGTGAAGAACGCGGTGTTTGGAGTGGGCAGCTTCTAATGTTAAAGCTAACTCGTTGTTGTGACGGTCAAAAGCTACTCCTAAATTTACTAAAGATTGAATGCCGCGAGGAGCATGTTCGGCAAGGAATTCAACGACTGAGCGATCGCACAAACCCGCGCCCGCTGTGATTGTATCTTCAACGTGTAGTTTCGGTGAATCGTCTGGGGCGATCGCCGCAGCAATGCCACCCTGCGCCCAATCACTAGCCGATAGAGAAACGGTTTTTTTAGTAATCAAACCTACTCGCAAAGATTCAGGCAAACACAGCGCTGTATACAATCCAGCAGCGCCAGCGCCGACAATTAAAACATCAAATTGGTTAGGGATATTTATTTGCTGCAAGGTATGGAGTAGTAGATGAGAAAATTTAAAAATTAACTATAAAAAGATGAAGAATGATAACTACTTCATTCCTCATCCTATCTAATAGGAAGACGCCTAGAGGGCGTCTACAAAATTTAGTATTGTCGTATTTTTTTGCTTCCCATCCCACTCCCCTCTGAAAAGGAGTGGGTTGATGATTAAGAAATTAACTGCTATTGCGGTTCTCTATCTATAGATACCGTTGTTATAGCGGTCAAATCCTTCGGTATATACAGTTTCTACCGGGTTAACGGTAAATTTATCTAAATTAGCTTCCAGGATTTGTTTTTGGCGATCGCTCAATCCTTTAATCTTTAACACATCCTCTACGTTATCGTAAGGAGCATTTTGGATGATCTTGCCTGCCAAGGTGGGATACAATCCTGGATATTTCTGAAAAGCTCGAACATTAGTATTGTTCAAATCAATTTTTTGACCATACACATCTGCCAGCTTGGCGTCTGCGGGGTTCCGCAAAGTTCTTGTTCCCTCAACTGCCAGAACTGAGACTGATGGTAAAGCAAAACTGTTAAGGTTGGTAGCTTTGGCAATCTGAGGGTTACCCAGCCATACCAAGCATCCTAAAAACAACAAACTAAAAACTGTTAATAAACGCACCAATCCTCTCACGATTTTTTTACCTCTTTCATCAAACCGGAATAAAAGCTTTAAGCTAAGAGCGTCCAACTCAAAGATTTCAACGCTACAGACACCTATTTTGTAGGGTAGTAAGAAGTTTTGAAGTCAACTCAGCTATCAAGATGATAGCTTTTAGGTGTTTCTTTTTAATTCATCCTACCCCAAGGCTGTAGTATAGGCTACAGTCTGGCAAAGTGCTGCTTTTAAGGCATCTATATTTTTATTGTTTATCTTTAGAGTTGATAGCTGACTAGCTTAATCAACACAGCAGTCATTAGAAACTAATATACAGCGTATTAATGTCCACAATATTTGCTATTACTGGATCTGATCGAAGTTTTGCCAAAAAAAATTTTAGATTTTTTTAACTGATTTGAGCCAAAAGTCCTATCAATCTAACTTTTAATGGGATATCTTTGGGTATTTTATCTTTTTTCTAGCTTTACGCTTATTTACAAAAAATTTGGCGGGTTGCTTCCTCTACTCAGTGTTGGTAACAGCCCACCAATATGCACTTCCATCCCAAAATTCACGAAATCGCACCTTTGCCAGATCTAAAGGGGTGATTGAGCGGAAAACTAGTTATGGTTTCTGGGTTGCGATCGCGAGCTTTGCACCTTCAACCTGTCGTACCCGATCCATGACTGCCACAACCTGCCCATGATTTACTTTCTCATCGGCATTAATAATCACCAGTGCTTCTTTGTTAGAGCCTACCAAAGTCCGCAATTGCTCTGTCAATGTTTCGATTGTTGTTGATTGACGATTAAGGCTAATTTGTCCTTTATCATCAAGGGTTATAGTGATTTTAGTCGGAACTTGTGCTCGTTGAGATGTTGTTGCTTTCGGTAAATTTACTGGTAACCCATCACTTCGGGTTAAAAACAGTGTTGACATGATAAAAAACGTCAAAATCGCAAATATAACATCAATCATCGGTACAATGTTAATCTGCGGTGGCATTTCTGCTTCATCTTGTAGACGCATAAACCATTTCTCCTCGTTCATAGCGACGACGGTAGAGTAGTTCTAACTGTCCGCCGTATTCTTGAATTAATGCCATCTGCCGTTGATATAGTCCCCGAAAAGTATTTGCAAATAAGAGTGTAAATATTGCCACCACCAATCCCGCTGCTGTAGAGACCAGAGCTTCACTAATACCACTAGTCACACCTGCTGTTTGTTGCCCTCCTACATCACCAAGATTTAGAGAAGAAAAGGAAGTAATCAACCCTAGAACAGTTCCCAATAGTCCAAGTAGCGGTGCTAGAGAGACAATCGTGTCAAAAATATTACTAAATCGTTTGAGAGAAGGTATTTCTGCTTGTGCTTCACTTTCTAACGCCAAACGAAATTCTTCTGGAGTCGGTTGCTCTAGCTCCAAAGCTGCAAGAAAAATCCGGGCGATCGGTAAGTCAGCATTCTTCTTTAGCTTGTCGAAAGCACCAACGATGTTATCTAGACGATAAAGATTTAATACTTCTTTTACCACGCGGTTTTGGCGATGAGTGATGCGATACCAAAAACGAAAACGTTCAATAATCAGGGCAACTGCCAACACGGAAAAAGCCAGCAGAGGCCACATAACTATGCCACCTGCTGTAAATAGTCTACTAATCATGTGTTGTTCCTAAACTAAATCAATAACCCAAATTTAAGAGTATCAGGTTATTTCAATCAAATGATAGATTTTCTCAAAAACAATATGATAAATAGAATATAATGTCAAGTTCTATATAGTTTTTATGACAAACTTTATTAAAATTTAGATATTATCTACCGTTATCAGTATTGATTTATCGCCTTACATAAGCATTCTTGTACCCTAAATTATCACATATACACTGCTACTAATTCCTGCTTGACTTTGATCTACAAGCATTTTAACCTGATAAAGTTAGTGATAATAGGTAGCAACAGAATTATGAGTGTTTCTAGTGTCGCTGGTCTACAGCGAGAGAAAGAAGCTAAAGCTCTGAAGTCTTTTTTGACTTTCAGCATAGTTGGCTCACTAATGCTACATATCGGTGTCTTAGCCTCTGGTATTGTGAATCTGTTGACTAGAGTGCCAGACTTGGAAGAAGAACCCATTGAATTGACTTTCGTTGAGCCGGAGACACCGGAAACACCAGAACCACCAAAAGAGCCTGTTAGAGAGACAAAAGTTACACCCATCCAGCCTCCTGTCAAAGTACAAACTCCACTTGAACCACCTGTTAAGCCAGTACCCCAACCAATTACTCCTGCACAAAGACCAGTATCACAACCAGTAAGACAAGATCCACCTGTTGCTAAAGCTCCACAGCAACCAGTTGAACCAGCAAAACCAACTGTCACTACACCTCAGCAAACTACTGCTACCAACACGACTCCTGTTCTGACGCAGCCTAGCAATAATGAATTGAGTGCACAGTTGAGAGGTATCAGAGACTCTAGAAGTGTTCAAGAAAGTGTTGGAGTTTCAGAGAAACCAGTAGCTACTAGCCCAAGCTCTACGGTTACTTTTGGTACGAGAACTGGAAGTGGTGAACGTAGAAAGCGCGAGACATTCGCTACCGCACCAACACCTCCAAGAATACCTACTGAATCCAATCGTGGTTCTGGCGATGGTCGTGCGGCTTGCCGTGAATGCAACACCAAATATCCAGAACAAGCCAGGCGACGAGGTGTTGAAGGTAGGGTTGAAGTTGCTGTTGATACAGATGATAAAGGTAATGTCACAAATGTTCGGTTAACCAGATCGAGTGGAAATCGTCAATTAGATGAAGCTCATCTCAGACAAGCACGTGATTGGAAATTAAAACCCTCAGAAGCTGGTAGACAAGGAGTGACAATTGGAACTGAATATGCAATTCAAGGTTCACGACGTTACCGTAATGTTCAAGAACAGAAGAAAAGAAGACAAATAGAACAGAGAAATCGGGAAAACGTAGCAGCGCAACAACGCAGACAGCGTTTGGAAGCAACATCAGGTAGCAATACAGACGTTCCTACTTCTAGTAGGAGGCGGCGAAGATTGGAAGCTCCTGCACAACAAACTGCTGCTCCCAGAAATACAGAATCTGGATTTAATCGTCTTCCACAACGTCAAAATGTAGGAACTACTTCCCCAACTAGGACGCAAACAACTACACCAGCTCGTCAGCGTTTAAGAGAATCTCTACGTCAGACACCACAAAATAATGTGGAGAGGAATTCCGCTAGTACTTCGCAACCAAACCAAATTCGACGGCGGCGACGGCAGCAAGGATCATCATCAAGCAATAGCAGTGCAAATAGGTTACGGGATGCTCTACGCCGTAACAATCAGCCATCTGCACCTGCCTCTACAACACCAACTACTCCCAATAATGGTGGGGGATAAATAGCACACTCAACAGTATAAAGTCACCGTGTGGTCAAGCGATCGCTTAACACAGAGTGTTAACAACCGTTCTTTTAGAGCAATTTCCCTGTCATCTCCAGTGACAGGGAATACTTTTATTCTAGAAAACCCCTTGGTAACATACGAGCGATCGCACAGTGGTATCAGGGTTTAGGGGTGTAGGAGAAACAAACCTCTTTCATTTTTGGCGGGTGAAACTTGTTTCATAGGGACTGCCTACCTACGCTCTTGCGCGCAGCGACTTGGTGCAAGTAGCCACTACCAACGGATACGCCGTACCTACCCTACCCTGCGGGAACCCCTTTCGGGGAACGGGAACAGCTTCGCTGAACGGAAGCCGCTAGCTAACGCAACGCCTGACGGCGAACGCGTCTACCGCGTCTACGTGTCTACTGCCTCCAGCATAGCTGTCTTGTTTATTAAGAGTGTGAGGAAAAGAAATGAAAAACCTGCAATTCATTAATTCTTTATGGCTAGCTAGTGTAGTATTTGTACTTTTGACACCAGGAGTATCGGCAGGTGAAGCAAAACACTCATCGGTTTACAATTCAGATATTCATCTATTACGGGAATTAAATCTTCCCCTGCCCAGGGCTGCACTTTTGCTTGCACAACAATCAACTCAGGCAGAAACAGTCAAAGTTACAGGGGTAAAATTGAATTCAACCGATACAGGCTTTGACGTGATCTTAAAAACCACAGAAGGCGCAAAACTACAAATTAATACTAACAGTAAAGGAAATACCTACATCGCTGAAATTCCCAATACACAGTTACAGGGGAATGCCTTTCGCCAAGCAAAACCAGTAGAGGGAATAACCGAGGTAACCGTAACAAATCAAGATGACAATTCTATCCGAGTTATGGTGCTTGGTTCAGCAGGTGCTCCCAAGATTGAATTATTTGACAGTGATAAGGGTTTAATTTTTGCAGTGACACCACTTGTATTGCCTGTGGAGCCACAACAGCCGAAGCCCCATTCCACCTACAGCACCTAACATGAGGGGTGCTAAAACAGGGGGAATCTTCCAAATTTCTGAGCGACAAAGCGTTTGGAAGAATTTCTTCAGGAGATGGTGCTTCGGTTTTGAGTTAGCGATCGCCCAGCGTGTGCAAATTGCGGTAAGCGGAGCTATGCCGTTAGGCTTATCGCTATGAATTTTGTCGGTTGTTCTTAAGAGGAGCTTAAATGACATAACTCACTTTTTGCAGACAAATATGGTGTGTTTGGACATTATTCTAGGGTTTTTCAACTAAATATTTAAATAAATCATTAATCACAGCATTCATTGCTAAAACATCAAAAGCGTACCAATGGTCAGAGTCTACAAGATAGACCTGATTTTTTTGAACCACATTCAATTTTTGCCACAGAGGATTTTGTTGCAGCTTTTCTAAAGCCTCTTTAGCAGCTTTTCCTCCCCGATATGAAAGGAACAAAACATCACCATCAATATCAGATAAATTCTCGTAAGAAATGTTGTCTTTCGTGAAGAAGTCTCCATTTTGTGATATTGGTCTTTGCAGTCCAATGTCGTTTAAAACTTTACCAGTAGGATGTTTTGTCCCATATGTGTAGATTCCATAAGTTTGATCTACAGTGGCAACTGATACCTGAAGTTGATTGCGGCGATTCTCCTTCGGAGAGGCTGCGCCAACGCCTAATGCTTGTTTAAGTTGTTCAATACGTTGCCAGTAGTCTTTAATTAACTGTTTACTCTCCTGTTCTTTATTTAAAATTTGAGCAACATCTTCCAAATGTTTTTGCCAGGGAGGAGGGGGACTAGGATTATCCAACACAACAGTAGGTGCAATATCAGATAGCTGCTTATAGATATTTTTAAACCGAGTAGTAGATAGAATTAAATCGGGTTTTAATAACAAAATCTTTTCTAAATTTGGCTGAAATCCAATATTTTCTACTCCATCTGTTTTGCCTTGAAGATGTTCTGGGAAAGAATCGCCTGCATACCATGCAGTCGTAATAGGTTTGATATCTAATGCTAGGGCGCTACGGAAAGTACCCATCCATAGAGTCACAACTCGTTGAGGGTTGCGAGGAATGCAAGTTTTGCCCATCATATGTTGTACTACTCGGCAGTCTTGCTTCGGTTGTTTTGGGCTTGTAACACTAAAGTTAAAGTTAATATTTCTGCTACAAGCCGAAGTCAGTGTAAATGTTAAAACTCCTAATAACAATAGATTTATAAAGCGACGTAAAGAAGTTTTTACAGATATCTGACTTCTCAAAACTCCCATGAAATTGTCCCTTGTACTGTCAATGGTTCAGCTGCATAAACAGATGTTCTAGATGTAGCAAATTCATAATAATTACGGTCAAACAAATTTCGGATATTGATCCCAACCCTAAATCCATCCCGTTTATAGAATATCGAGGCATCAGTTCGTAGGTAACTTGGCACAGAAAAACTATTTGCTAAATCTCCCTGTGTCTCTCCTTTATAAAATAAACCCAAGCCAAAACCCAAGCCTTTCAAGTCACCTGATTGAATTTCATAAGTTGTCCACAGGTTAAAGCTGTTTTCTGGTGCATTGTTCAAGCGATTATTGACAGGAAATGTATTATCTTTGGTGATTATGGCATCGTTATAGGCATAGCCTGCAAAAATATTCCACCCTGGTAAAATTTCGCCCCCAATGCTTAGTTCTACGCCTCGGCTGCGTTGCTCACCTGTTTGAATTGAAAAACCTTGATTAACAGGATCGGTCGTCAAGACATTTGAGCGTGTTAAGTCATAGAAAGCAAGCGTAGCAGAAAGCCTGTTGCTTAAATCTGCCTTGACTCCAACTTCATACTGCGTACCGCGTTCGGGTTGGAATGTACTGCCATCAAAAGCAATTCCAGTCACAGGAGTAAAGGAAGTACTGTAGTTGGCATAAAGTGATATCGGCTCAATGGGTTGATAGACAATGCCTACACGTGGACTGAATGCACTGTCTGAGACACTTGTTTCTGTATTTGTCAGAAAATTGTTGTCTGTCCGCTTAAAGGTATCAAACCGCCCACCTAGTAGTAACTTCAGATTGTCCGTCAACGCAATCTGATCCTGAACATAAATACCCAATGCATCTGTTACGAAGGCGGTATCAAATCTGGGGAAAGCAGCACCGAGCGCCTGACGACCATACACTGGGTTAAATATATCTATTGGTGCAATTGACCTACCAATTCCCTCAAAGATGGGTGTCTCAAATCTACTGAGGTCAACTCCAAATATCACCTGATGCTCAATCGAGCCAGTTGAGAATTTGCCAATCAGGTCTGTTGTAAAGTTATATCCCTGTTGAAGGAATGTTCTTTCAGTATATTGACGATTCAGAGTTCTATTATCAGCTTGAAGGCTCGTACCGAATATTTCATCTATAGTGGCATAGTAAGAGGAAAATCGAAATTCATTTCGCAACCATAAATTGTCGTTAAACTGATGCTCTAATTTGTAGCCAATTCTAGCTGTTTCTACATCAAAAGGTTTAGCGGAAGGTTCACCAATGTTACGGTTTATTGGTAATCGGCCATTCGGATTTGGCAGTACCGATCCTTGTGCTGGTACACCCAAGAAGGCTTCAATTTCTGATGAGGAATACTCTCCTTCCAGCGTCAATTTTGTCTGATCACTGATTGCGTAACTGAGAACAGGTGCGATAAAAAATCTTTTGGCATCAACAAAATCGATAAAACTACCGATGTTTTGGTAGGCTATATTTAGTCGAGATAAAACAGTCTTGGAATCGTTTAATGGCCCAGACAGATCAATTGCGCCTCGGTAAAAACTATAATTTCCAATTGTGGCATCAATCCTATAGAAGGGATCGCGCAGTGGTTGTTTGGTAATTAGATTAACAGTACCTCCAGGATTAGCACGACCAAATAGTACCGAAGCAGGGCCTTTCAATACTTCTACTTGTTCGATGTTAGAGAAGTCAATTTGACGTGTGCCGACAGGATCGGGCAAACCATTTCTGAGCACATTTCCTGAGTCATCCCTAGCAGTAAAGCCGCGAATGACTAAAAAAGTTCCATTAACAAAGTAAGGAGCAGTAGCTTGATTCACCCCTGGAACATTTCTAACTGCCTCTTCTAGACGGTTAACATTTTGATCTTCCAGCACTTGTCGCGGCACAACCTGAATAGATTGGGGAATATCACGGAGGGGCGTATCGGTTTTTGTAGCTGTGGTTGCATTCGGTAGGCGATAGCCATCCTGCTCACCCGTCACTACCAACTCAATCGGCTCATCATCCTGTGCTGAAGGTGTCTCTGTTTGAGGTGCCTCTTCCCCTTCCTCTGGTGGTGCCGTAGGCGGGGTGGGGTTTTCTTGCTGTGGCTGTTGTGCGGAAGTTGCAGCAGTTGTAATCCCAAAAATCAAACCCTCATCTGGACTGTCAAATAACTCAACAGTTGGCACACCCGCCTCACCTGTCACTGTCACCCGGATAGTATTGGCATCCAAATTTGTGACTACTATCTCAGTAATTCCCGCAACTGGCTTTTGGGAACGGAATATAAACGCATCGCCACTTGGCAGTCGCAACTGGGCGTTAGGAATATCAGCAATAAAGTTATTGCCCTGGCTGCGATTGGTGATTTGTAGTTGTTCTGCACCAGTGGTTTGTAGAATCACCTCCACGCCTTTATCTGTGGGATTGGCTTTTACTCCCGTCACCTGCACAATATCCTCCGAAACAGGAGGGTTAGCTGGTGATTGTACCAGTAATTTGGCGTTGGTGCTGGGATGCTTAACTTCACTTAGTTGCCGAATTTTTCGAGTTAGCAGAGGTCTTAAATTTTCCTGACTTTGAACTTCCTGCTTTTCTTCAGGCCTTGGTTTAATTTCTGCCCATCCAGGTTGAATAGCAACAGCACTCAAGCATCCTGATAGAATAACTAAAAACCACAGTCGAACACTACCAGACAACCACCAACGTTTCATCACAACTCCTCATACACCAGCTTCTTGCAGAACTTTACTGATTAATACGCATTGCAGTAATGACCCCTCCCCAACTCTCCCCTTAACAAGGTGGAGGGTGCCGTCAGGCGGGTGGAGTACTTCAACTTGACTACTGCAAATAGTTTCTAATTCAATGAAGCTGAGTATAGAGAATTGTTAGCAACTAAGTCTATACCAAAAACGGCATCATAGCTCTGAAACAGACTTTTTACCCGATAAACATTCACTTGGTGTAATCATAAACTTACGCTTAAAGGTTTCAGCAAAGCGTCCTTGATGCGAATAACCAACTCGATGAGCAACCTCAGCAATAGTTATATTTCCCTGACGTAATAACTGTTCTGCCCATTCCATGCGTTTCTCTGTCAGGTAGCGAAATACTGTTGTCCCAAACAGTTCCCGAAAGCCGCGTCGAAGAGTGCGATCACTCACTCCAACAATTTGCGTCAATTCCAGCAATGACGGTGGATTCTCCAAATTTGTCAATAAAATTTCCCTAGCCAGATGAATCCGAGCGATAGTATCTGCCTTCAGTCGCGGCGCTGGTTGCAATCCATCTTGAGCCGATAATATGGGAGCTAACTGCAACGCTATTAGTTCCAACACCTTACCCTGTAAATACATTCGCTTCGTCATCCCTTGGTAGGGACAGTTGATAATCTGCTGTGCTGTTCCCCTAATAGCTGTTGTCATTTCCGGGTAGAGTAAAGTTTGCCAGTCATTACCCTTTGCTAACGAACGCAACTGTTTAGGAATTTCTCCCTCTTCATCAGGGAAAAAAGTTGCCAGCAAGTCTGGAGACATCTCGATGTCAATACCCAAACGTTGAGATTTGAGAGACTTTAAAAGCATTTTTCTTTGAACACCGCTACCAGAAATGCACGTATATCCTTCCCCCAACTGTCCCCCGTATTCGTCTGTGGTTCTTCCAGAAAGGAGGACACAAAATTGCAGTGGGTGATCCCATTCAGTAATTTGAGTAACTACATCATCGTAAAATTCATAGTCCGAAATCGAAAGTAAGAGTTCTGGATGCACCTCAATATCCCGTACATACCCCTTACCTAGTTGTCTTGGTACTTCACGGATAATTTCAAATGACTCTCGTTTTAGTGGTTGTGGGCTGTTTTCTTTAGCTTCTGCCCACAGTTCCCACTCCTCTTTCATCGTCAGGGTAATGGTCATAACTGGATGAGATTTAAAAATTAATGATATTTATTCTCAATAATTTTACCGTGAATACTTGTACTAGAGCAAATTAAGTATAGATTTCCTTACTGGGCTGGAGCAGTTGCAGTGAGTTCTAATCCCATTCGACAGCAGAGGAGTTCAGTCATTTTCAGATGAATAGACAACACAATACTGTAAGGGCAGGTTTTGTTTCAATCTCTAGCTCATACCAAGTTGCGTTCAAACATATTAGTTTTGGTAGGCAGGGGGCAGAGGGAGAAATACTACCTCAGAATTGCAACTTAGTATCAAACCGAAAGGAGATCTGCTAAACCCGCCCCTACAAAAAATTGTGGTTCAAATGAATGAAATTTGCTGTCAGCAAAAAGCGATCGCTATATTCAAAACAACAATTAAGCTGCCTGAGCAATCAACTGATTAGCAATTTGCTGTGCTTGGTTGATAGGAATGGCGAATCCCAATCCTTGAGCACCTTGAATGATGGCAGTATTAATGCCGATTACCTGTCCATTTTGATTCAATAAAGGGCCACCAGAATTACCAGGGTTAATTGCTGCATCTGTTTGAATAAAACCGATTCCGCGTCCGCCAAATGCACGACTAGAGCGTTCTGTTCCACTGATAATACCTACTGTCACGGTATTATCTAAACCGAGAGGATTACCGATCGCGATCGCCCATTCTCCAGGTTTAAGGCGATCAGAATTACCAACGCTGACGGTAGGTAGATTGTTAGCTTGAATTTGTACAACCGCCACATCTGTGGTTCTATCTGCACCTAACACCCTACCTGTAAAGCTACGGCCGTCTTTTAAAGTTACTCTTACCGTATCTGCACCAGAAACTACGTGAGCGTTAGTCAAAATTAAACCATTTGACTGAATAATAAATCCAGAACCGGTTCCCCGTGCGACTCGCCTACCGTATTGGGTGTACCGACTCGATACTGTACGCGTGGAGTCGATGCGAACTACTGCCGATCCACTTCTTTCTACCGCAGCAGCAATAAAGTTCGTATCAGTACTTACCAGCTGGGTTGTTGGCTGTTCAGAAAGTACTGCCTTTGTAGGCATTAAATGTGCTCCAAATAGAGCTGTCATCGCCCCAACAGACACTAAAGACAAATTAGTTAGCGACTTTTTCAAGGAGATATTAGTAGACATTGCAGATTTCTAAATCAAAGAATGAATAGCAATACAATCAGCAAAAGACGACTCCGTTTTCCTCACCTGATATCTGTCTTGAAAGGCAGAGGGCAGGAGGCAGTAGCCGCTGCGCGCAAGAGCGTAGGTAGGCAGAAGGAGTGAGATTTTCATCTCCTCGTTGTGTGATTTATCACATGACAGTCTTGTACCCTGTTGATGAAGGTACCCCCGCCAACGGTTACAAACCGTTGTCTAATAGCTAATAGATATTTCCTGTTTTCGATGTAGTCCATTTGAATGGACTTTCGCTATGAGGCTGGGATTTACAACCCCAGACGGACACGGCTTTTACCGACTTGTGTGTACACCGTAGGTTATGGAGAAAGCCAGAGGCTCTAATGCTCGCAACCAGGTTGAACATGGTAACGAGGGATTTGAGGCTTTGTCTGGTGGCTGTTGGTAGGAGTACAAGATATGAATCACCCACAAATTTAGTTAGCTTGCAGCAAACGCTTTACAATATCCAAGGCTACTTGCGCAGTTTCATTGAGCAATTTGGGATCTACTGTTTTATCATTCGGTGTGTGGTAATTTGGTTCCTGACCGCGATAGAAAAACAGAACTGGTACACCTTTTTTTGCAAAAGGTGCATGATCGCTACCAGCATAAGAACCCAAAACTTTCATATCTGGCTTAACGTTTTTGGCAAAGGCGGTTAGGGATGATGTACCACCAATGCCAAGTTCCTCGTTCACGCCCACCATGTCAAAGTTCAGCATTCCTTTCAGCCCAGAGAGAAACTCTGGTTTAGCAGTGTTCACAAAAGCTCGCGAGCCATGCAGCCCATCTTCTTCGCCATCAAAGGCGACGAACCAGGCTTGACGACCAATACTTGTGTTAGATAAATTACGCGCTAGTGCCAGTACAACTGCTGTTCCAGAGGCGTTATCGTTTGCCCCTGGAGAACCAGGCACTGAATCATAATGCGCACTCAGTATAATATTTGGCTTAGTTACACCTGGTAGATGAGCAATAACATTACGCCCGGTGACAACCTGCTGTTGAGCATTAACATTTAAGCTGATATTAACTGGGGTAGTTTGTGCTTGTTCTAGCAAGGGTTTACCGCGCTCACTCGAAAGTGCGAGTACGGGAATTTTCGGCGGTTCTCCCAACATACCACCATCTAAATCACCTGGTTTATTGTTGACTATTACTAAGCCAACCGCTCCAGCAGCAGTGGCATTGTCGGCTTTTTCAGAAAAGCGGATTTCACCACGCCGAACAATAGCGATCGCACCTTTGACATTCACTTGCTCAAAGTCACTAGTTCGCCCGACATTAGGAACTGCCACTATTGGTGCATTAAGCTTGCCAGGGATCGTATGATTGAGTGCCTTACCCTCAATCGTTGCACCGTTTACAGTCAAGTTTGAGCCTGAGTCTACAAACTTTTGATAATTAAAAGTTTGTACTTCAGTGACATAACCAGCCTTGCGGTATTCCTCAATTAGGTAGGCGCTTGCCTTCTCCATGACTGGCGTACCAGCAACTCGCGCACCCATATTAACCAAAGCTTCGACATCTGCATAAGTAGTATTGATGCGATCGCTTTGTTTTGCCTCGGCTTTTGGCAGAGGTTCAACAACTTTATTGAGACGATTGGGTTGTAAAGCGCAAGCTGTGGGTAGTGAAACTACAATAGCTATCAGCGCTGCCTTTAACCAAGAATTTGTTTGGTTTGTTTTCAAGGGAGTCATTAATGCTAACTTGGATAAGTCATATATTTATTCGCTCCTGTTATTTTTAGTGTGATAGCTAAGAATGACAAAAAAATGTCAACTGTAGCACAACAGTTAACAGTATCGTTTACCACATGAACTCCGACTCATAACAAATAATTGATAGCTTCATAGCAGACGCTCTCTAGCAAGATAGTAAATATTGCTGCATATAGAGAGCGTCTCAAGGTAATTATTGAGTGTAAAAATATACTATTGTATTGGCAACGCGAAGTAAGTTAATACTTTACCCGTTCCCTATTCTCTGTTCCCTTGAAATAATATGGATGATTCAAAGTTCTTTCTAATATTTGGTTCTATATTTGGTGGTATAGGTGTTATATTTGCTGTCATAGGCATTATCTTTGGGGTTAATACTCATTCTTTTGTTGGTACAGCAGTATCAACACAAGGAACTGTAGTTGATTTAGAGCTACGTTCATCAACTGATAGTAAAGGTCGCTCTTCTTCTGTTTACTATCCGGTGGTTAGATTTGCTCCAAGTTCTGGTGAAAAAACAATATTTAAATCGAATACGGGCAGTAATCCACCAGCATTTACTAAAGGTCAACAGGTAGAAGTTCTATACAATCCTCAAAAGCCAAATTCTGCCATGATTAATTCTTGGTTAGAACTGTGGTTTTTAACTGCGATGTTTACTGGTATGGGATCAATTTTTGTGCTAATTGGAGGAGTTGCATTAGTTAAATCTTTTCCTCATCTGTTGAATTTTAAGTATAAATAAGACAGAAGTTGGAAGGAATTTGATTTTCTATTCTACTTGTCCTCAATTATTTCCTACACTATAAACTTTTTTAGCAAAGAACACTGCACCCAATTATGCCTTTTAACTTTGCTTACCAACTGCTTGAGCGAGTCCAAACTCATCGTGTTCGCACTCCTACTATTTTGCAAATGGAAGCAGTAGAATGCGGTGCTGCTTCCCTCGGTATTATTCTCAGCTATTATGGCCGCATTGTACCTTTAGCGAAACTCCGAGAAGAGTGTGGTGTTTCGCGAGACGGAAGCAAAGCGTTTAATATCCTCAAAGTCGCTAAGAATTATGGCTTAGATGCAAAAGGTTTAAAAGTACCTTTTGAAAATCTTATCAATGTTCCTCCTCCCTATATCGTCTTTTGGAATTTCAATCATTTTCTTGTCTTAGAAGGGTTCGGTAAAAAACGCGTTGATCTCAACGATCCAGCAACAGGACGCAGAAGTGTTTCTCTAGAAGAGTTTGACCGTGCATACACTGGCGTCATCTTAGCTATGGAGCCAGGAGCAGACTTTCAAAAGGGAGGCAAAAAAAGTAATATTATCTCTGCCTTGTTGGCTCGCTTACAAAACTCATGGGGTACTATCCTATTTTGCCTGTTTGCAGGTTTACTGCTGACAATTCCCCGATTAGCTGTGCCAGAATTCTCTCAAATTTTTGTTGATGAAATTTTAGTTCAAGAGCGTCAAGAATGGTTACGTCCCCTGTTATTAGGGATGATTCTAACCGCTGTTTTACGGGCTTTACTTGCCAAAGTGCGACTTATCTATCTGCGGCGATTAATGGTGAAATTATCAGTTACTATGTCAGGAAAATTTCTCTGGCATATTTTACGCTTGCCTGTGGGATTTTATGCCCAACGTTATGCAGGAGAAATCAGCAGTCGAGTTCCAATCAATGACATAGTTGCAGACATACTCTCAGGGCGTTTGGCAACAACGGTAATTGATGCGGTGATGATGGTTTTTTACCTGCTGATTATGATTCAGTACAACTTGATGTTGAGTGCGATCGCTGTCGGTTTTGCCGCTATCAATATCCTTGCTCTACAATTTATTTCTCAAACTCGTATTGATACAAATCTGCGTTTAGCCCAAGAACAAGGTAAAGTTTATGGAGTAACTGTTAGTGGTATTCAGACTATAGAAACCATCAAAGCATCTGGGTTAGAGTCTGATTTATTTTCTCGATTTGCCGGTTATTATGCCAAAGCACTGAATGTTCAGCAACAATTAGGCTTACAAACTCAAATTCTCACTACATTACCTATAATTTTGACGAGCCTAACAACAGCTTCTATTTTAGTTGTTGGTGGTTTAGAGGTCATGAATGCCAATCTCAGCATTGGGATGCTAGTTGCTTACCAAAGCTTAACGCTGAGTTTTTTAGAGCCAATTAACAGCTTGGTAAATTTTGGCAGTACTATGCAAGAGTTAAAAGCTGACTTAAACCGCCTTGATGATGTTCTGCAAAACCCGGTTAATACGGAAGCACAGAAGAAAGAGGACACGGAGAGGGGAGGACACGGGGACACGGGGAATATTTTTGGTGATTTCTCCGCGTCTTTGCGTCTTGTTGTCTCTGCGTCTTCTTCCTACTCCCCTAAGTTAGAAGGCTATATTGAGTTACGAAATGTCACCTTTGGCTATAGCCGTTTAGAACCTCCTCTCATTGAAAATTTAAGCTTGAGTATTCAACCAGGACAAAGAGTGGCATTAGTAGGCAAGAGTGGTTCTGGTAAGTCTACAATTACTAAATTAATTTGCGGTCTTTATGAACCTTGGGACGGGGAAATTTACTTTGATGGTATTCCTTGCAAGCAAATCCCGCGTTCTGTATTGGCAAATTCTTTGGCAATGGTTGAGCAGGATATCTTTTTATTTGCTGGAACAGTGCAGGACAATATCACTCTTTGGGACTCAACAGTGCCAAATGCAGATTTCATTCAGGCTTGCCAAGATGCGGCGATCGAAGATTTAATCCTATCAATGCCTCGAAGGTATGACGCCGAATTAATTGAGGGAGGGATGAATATTAGTGGTGGGCAACGCCAGCGCCTAGAAATTGCCCGTGCTTTAGTTAAAAATCCGACGGTGTTAGTACTCGATGAAGCTACCAGCGCCCTCGATCCCGAAACAGAATTAACAATTGATCAAAATTTGCGACGACGTGGTTGCGCGTGTATCATCATTGCCCATCGACTCAGTACAATCCGTGATAGTCATGAAATTATTGTGCTAGAAGCAGGCAAAGTCGTCCAAAGAGGTACTCATAAACAATTGTGGCAACAAAACGGAATATATACTCGTTTAATGAAAACAAAAGAGGCTTAAATACGTTGTTAGTCATTAAGTAAGAGCTTCAATACATCATTTTCCAATCGGAAACTACTACTTTGAATTGGGTAAAACCCGCTTTGTTTATAGCCGCGAGGTCATTTTCTAAGATTCTAAAATAGAAGTAAGTCACAAAAATAACTTTTATTTATATGAAAATCCAGTCGTCAGTGCTAGTCCATTTAGGATTTGGCAAGTATGTGCGTTCCGATCAAGTCACGGCAGTAATACCGATTGACGAAGATAGAGGGCCAGGACGACGCACTTTTGTTCATCTTCAAGGGCAAGTTGATCCAATTATTGCCTCAAGAGCGGAGGATACGATTGTGCGCGATCTAGTACAAGAACCGCGTGAAGTGACACAAGCACGTCAACAACAGGAAATTCTTCAAGATTTATTGGTAGATTTGGGCAATGTTAATTCTACTGTGCGTAGAATTAGTCGTGATGAAGGTGGTTTAGATCTCGATTTGCTGGAGCGGCGCATTCGTCAAATTTTAGACAATGAAGCCAATCTTAAAGCCACCGCATAGTCCGTGAATTGCCTGTAAAGAAGTGAAAACTTAGCAAGATAAACACGGTGAATCTAAATAGTAGATCCGCGATGCCTACGGCAAAGACTTCTTTTCATACAGACAACAAAGATTCGTCAAAGCTAGAAGCATCTCAGCCTCGTTTGTGGATGCCAGAGCGCGTCGTATTTACAAAGGCTGCTTTGGCAGAGCCTTACGGTCAAAAGATATTACAGCGTGTACAGTCCCTCAACTTACCCGTTGAAGAGTTACCGCGAAATCGCCTGACTGGTTTGCGTGGTGAAGGCGATCGCGATACCTACAATATTGCCAAGCGCACCCTTGCTGTCGTCACTGCACCACCTAGTCACTTTAAACTAAGCCCCATTCCACCTTCTGCGGATTGGCAGTTTCACATTGCCGAAGGATGCCCAGGACATTGTCAATACTGCTATCTAGCTGGAAGTTTGTCGGGGCCACCTGTGATTCGTGTCTTTGCCAACTTACCGCAGATATTAGAGAACTTAGCAGCATACGAACGACCTAGTCAAACAACGACCTTTGAGGTTAGCTGCTATACCGATCCACTCGGTATTGAGCATTTAACCGGAAGTCTAACTGAGTGTATTCGCTACTTTGGTACTCGTCAAGAAGCTCATCTACGCTGGGTGTCTAAGTTTAATAATGTGAATGATTTACTAGAGTTGCCGCACAATAGTCATACTCGTTGCCGAATGAGTGTAAATGCTGCACCTATTTCCAACAGATTTGAAGGCGGTACTGCATCGGTGGCAGCTAGACTTAGCGCATTGCGTCAGTTAGCTTTACCACGAGAGCGCGGTGGTGGTGGGTACCCAGTGGGAATAGTCATTGCGCCAATTATGCCTATAGATGATTGGCAAATGCATTACAGCCGTTTGTTTAACCAAATTAGCGAAGCATTAGATTTTGAGTGCGATCTTACTTTTGAGTTAATCTCACACCGTTTCACACCTGGCTCAAAAGAGGTGTTGCAAACTTGGTATCCGCAATCAAAGCTAGACATGGACGAGTCAAAGCGTAGCATCAAGCGAAATAAGTTTGGCGGAACAAAGTATGTATATGATTCTGACACTATGAAGATGTTACGCCGCTTTTTTGAAGCCGAAATTAAACAGTACTTCAACAATGCAAAATTGCTTTATTGGACTTAGAAATTTATTATTTACCAGGCTAAGTCCTCTCTCTTCCACTTGTCTATTCTCTTTGCAAACCAAGCTCATCCCACTATTAAAATAATTCAACCCCAAATTCCAGAGGACGTCCTCGTACGAGGCTAAAAGCTTGCTGTGGGGACACCTCTGGCTTTCTCAGAAACCAATACTCTGTAGCATCAGAACCATAATTAAAACCCACAATCACCACATATTCATTGTCTGGATCATAATTATCAATTAAGGTAAAAAATTGTGCGTATTCTATTGGTTGCTGTTTAGCAGCCTGTGAAAGTTTTGCCATGTTCCATGCTTCACTACCTTTGGCAACGTAGTGAACTGAATTCCCTAAATGTGACACTCCTTCAGTAATTGAAAAGTTGTTACCACCAGAATGCTGGATATTTACAACTTTATGTAAGTAAAGATAGCCTCTACCCAAGTTTTGAAAAAACTTCCATGCCTGAGCACTAAATAATATTTCACATTGTTCGATAATATTGTGCGCAATTTTAACTCTAATTTCTTTTTCTGGTGTCATTTGATTTCTCATGATAGTGGTGACAGTTAGTGCAAAGTTTCAATTTCTAAATTTTCTTTTAAGCGCTCTAATTGTTTCCACAGTTCCTCTATTTGTTGGTATGCCTCCTCAGAATTTATTTTGCCATTGGTTTCTAAAGCACAAATATAACCAACTCGCTGGGAAAACTTCTGCAAAAAGGTGTTAAATTGCAAATTTTCTGGCTTGACTTCACCATGATAATTACTATACGTGTATAAAAAATCATCCTTATGTGTCATCCAGTTTTTCACACTATTATCTTTTTTAAAGAGAATAGAAGAACAAGTAACACAAGGTGTATCTATTCTTCCATAACTTTCCCAGGAGGGATAAATATAGTTTTTTAACCAACAAGTAAGTTCCCAAGAGTATTTATTAGAGATTTCATTTAGTAATAGTAAAGAGGTTTTTTTTGATAAAAAATCAATGTTTTCTCCATCTATTTCTAAAGGAAATGCTAGAGTTTTTAGTATAGATTCATATTTATTCCATATCTGACTTTCTTCTTGATAAAAACAATAATTAATAAGAGAAAAGCCTGCAATACTCAAATCTACTCCATTAGAGGCAAAGACAAAACTCTCGCCGTTTTTATCTGTTTTATAATCATCAGGTAGCCAAAAATCTACACAAAAGAATTGGTAGTTGGTAGATGTAATCATGATGAATATTTAAAGAATTTCTTGTCAACAAACAATCTCTAGCACTAATCTATAAAGTCAATAAAACCGTAATGAAAATACATTAGTGCTTAGAGCAAAAGTATGTTAGTAACAACATATTTGCTTTTGTTGATTTTTAAAATATGTCTCAAGGTAGATAAACAATTATTTCTTAGGTGGAGTGCTAAAAGTTTATGTATGAAAATCTTATTTCAAGATATTTTGACATTTTTCTTATTTTTTATTTATAAATTTCTTATTTTTGATTCCATTTTTATTTAGGTTATGTTTAGTTTAAAAACTCTAATTTCTATATTTTTTATTAATGGTAATCCCTCAACTTTTCTAATACTGACGATTTGTAAGCAGATCTAGGCTAACAAGTAAGCTTTCTAGCTTGGGTATCTAACTTAATCTATCCGTATATGTATGAAATACCTGCTCACCACAAACGCGTAGAGGATTGTGGAAGTAAGCAGATGTAACACTATCACCTAAATGCTTTTGAGTAAGTCATTCCAAGTCTAAGCATTATTGCATAAGTTTTGATTTTTTTTGTGCCTAGCATATTAATGTACTGCTTATAGTACAATTGAACTATGCAGAAAGAACCTGTTTACAGAATTGGGCAAAAAGTCTATGTGAGTGAACCCAAGATGCCACAGTATGGCAAGTGGGTTATCGTTCGCGGCACTAGTGATGGACACAGGTTAGGTATATTTTTAGTTTGCAGAGATGACAAAGGAAATAAATTGCTGCTGCGAGAGTCGGAAGTTTCTAGTTCCCAGCCTGTGAATGGGTATGCCTGAGATCCTGTTAACAACTAACGCCTATAGTGTCAAATGTTGCATAAAAGTTGTATGTAACTTTACAAGTTATTAATTTTCTGGAATTCTTATTTTTAACCTCATTGATATGCTTACCTTTCGCCAGTGGATATGTTGCCCTGGCGGTTTTTCTTTTTATACCTTGTCATCATCAATAGACCTCCTGAAAACCCAGTCCTGGGCCATTGGTCACAAGTTAAGGTTGTGAGGCAGTTGTCAAGGGGATTTGAGAAGGTGGCTGAAAGAAAAATTCAGGTGTGCCTCGTTGTTGCTCAGGGAAGGGAGCAACGATGAGCTTCATGTTTGGTTTTCGTTGTCGTTTAACAATGCCTAAATCTTGATTTTCTGGTGCAGCAAAGTATTTGATAGGGTCAGTTGCCTTACCTTTTTGATGAGCAACATAAAAATGATAAAGATCCAAATTTTTTCAAATTTTGACTTAGTGAATTGAACACTTTGGGGGACTTTTCGCCTACTTCTTCTTTGCCAATAATCTTGTAATTTTGGGACTAAATCTTTAAAAACTCTTTCAAATAATTGCGCTGGGAATGTCAGAAATCTCTGCGATATTGCTTGTTGGCTCACCTCAAGAGGTTTACACCACACAAAACCTTCTCGCGCTAACATTCTGGTTAATTCTGTGGTTCCCGCCACGTCTGGCCACAGTAGAGTTAGCACTGCCGCTACCATTAATGGTAAGTTGAGAATCCTGTCTCTTAATCCCAGTTGACGGTAGTAATTTTCTTGTGAAGTGATTGCTGGTGTAAGTAACTGCTCAAGTTGAGAAGCAATTACTTCGTCTTCCATCATTGGGCGTTGCTTCTTTTTAGCATGAGCTCGATTGGTTTTACGACTGCTACTCATGGTTTTTTACAATCGCTCAATTACTTGTATTAATTGAGTTTGCCATGATTTTGAACAGAGCAAATCATTCTCTCAGACCCGTATGAGCATGATAATCAAAAACAGGAGTAGTGGAGAGGGCGAGCTTCCCTCGCCCTCTCCACCTTCATTACAATTATCATTCTTATGCACCTATATTTATTCTCAAAGACTTATTGACAAAATTCTTTCTCTTCTAACTTGTTCCGAATGGTCCTGGGCAGCGATTATACCTATATACCTAACGGTCATTGTGGTATATTCTCCAACAAAACTCGCTTTGAAGCTACTATGTCTACTATTTGAACTAAACAAAGTGGTCGAGCAATTGGGCAGCTTGGATAATCAAATCAGTAGTGACAATGACAAGTTGTCTAGGGTTGCATAAAAGTTGTATTTAACTTTATAAAAATATAATTTTCTGGAAATCTTATTGTTAGTTCAGCAAACCCATGTTGAGCTATCGAATCCACTTGTGCCAGTGTTGTTCTCCACACTGGCTTTCTTTTTACATTTCCGTGTAACTTTGAATTCAGGGTGCTGATTACAAATTTTTTTCTGATTTTTATAAATGTTTGGTTGCTTGCAATAGTGCATTCAAAAAATTTCTTCTCTCTAAATATAAGTACCTAAACAAAATTAATTACACATTTTTTACTGTTCCCTGTTCCCCATTCCTCCTCATCCTTACGGGAAGACGCTAGCTAACGCAACGCCTGACGGCGAACGCGTCTACAGAGTTCTCTCTGTTCTCTTGCCTCCACCCATAACTTTAATTTTGCCTAACTACTTAGTTAACGTGTTAGCATAACAGCGGTGCGTTACACTGCACCCTGTGCATATACAAATTTCATAGATAATGTCAGAAGATAGTGTCAGAAATATTAACTCAGAATAGCTTTGCTTATGGTTTAAAAGTTATTACTTCAAACGATTTAGATTTAGCAGAGATTCTCAATTCTTGTGGTTTACCACCTTTTTGGGTGCGCGAACCAGGCTTTGCCACGCTGATTCAAATTATTCTAGAACAACAGGTTTCTCTCGCATCAGCTAAAGCAGTTTTTGAGCGTTTGCAGCAAACTATATCACCAATTACTCCAGAGGGATTTCTGACTCTGGATGATGTTCAAATTAAAAAAATCGGATTTAGCAGGCAAAAAGCTCTTTATGGGCGCCTACTATCACAATCTATTATTACAGGGCAGCTTGATTTAGATACCCTCAATCAAATGCATGATGAGGATGTACGTTCTGTTCTCAAAAAAATAAAAGGTATTGGAGACTGGACAGTTGATATATATTTACTCATGGCATTGCGGCGAGCGGATAGTTTACCAAGAGGAGATTTAGGATTAGCACTGGCAATTCAGAAGGTAAAACGCTTAGAAAATCGTCCTTCACCAAGAGAAATAGAAGTTATCGCCGAGAAGTGGCAGCCTTGGAGAGCAGTAGCTACGCGTTTGTTATGGCATTATTATTTGAGCGATCGCTTCCCGCTCCGCAAGTAAAAATGATAGTGGCACAATTGGTGATGAAGTTATTAAGTTTTAGTAAGGAGCGAACTCTTGTTCGCCCCATCAGCCTTCTGAAATCTTGCCTGAAAATTTGAATCACAATTAAACTTCAACAGTACACAATTTGATTACCATGACTACAAACTTCTAATAAACCTGCCACTCAACAGGAACTTGTTCTACAGGAACGGCATTAGCAATAGTACCATTCATCAACCAAATAGTGTTCTCGCCAGTTTGTTCGTCACGCCAGAAGATATCTGACTTGCCATCGTTATCAACATCACCAACACTAGCTTTCCATGATGAATTAGTTGGAGGTAGAAAAGCTTCGGTACCAATGGATGTACCATCCATCAACCAAGCTGTGTTCTCACCAGTTGTCTGATTGTGCCAAAAGATATCTGTTCTGCCATCTCCATTAAAATCTCCAACAGAAGATTTCCACGAAGAATCCAATTTCGGTAAAGAACCTGCGCTAATAAAGATACCATTCATCAACCAAACAGTATTTTCATCTGTTTGATTGTTGTGCCAGAGTAAATCTGTTCTGCCATCACCGTTAAAATCACCAACAGTCAAATCCCAAGATCCCTCCATTTTAGTCAGAGCATACTCCGATCTATTCGTACCATCCATAAACCAAATTAGATTTTCACCTGTAATTTGGTTACGCCAAAAGATGTCATTTTTACCATCACCGTTGAAATCGACAACATTATAATTCCAAGGTGAGTCAGTTCTCGGTAGAAAAGCCGCAGTAGTAATATTTGTACCGTCCATCAACCAAGTGGCGTTTTCACCTGTTTGATTGTTATGCCAAAAAACATCACTTCTGCCATCTCCATTAAAATCTGCAATTGCAAAGTTCCATGCAGGATTGATGGTTTGTAAATTCACAGCAGAAGCAATATTTATGCCATCCATTAGCCAGATGCCTGTTTCACCATTATTTCTATTGCGCCAGAAGATATCTGTTTTGCCATCACGGTTGAAATCGGCGTAGGCAAAATCCCAGGCTGCGTCCACTTGAGGCAGCAAAGCCCCAATAGGAGTTGTTCCATCCATTAGCCAAACAGCAGTTTCACCTGTTTGTTGGTTACGCCAAAATTTGTCAGCCTTACCATCGCCATTAAAATCAGCCACAACTGCCGCATTACTGAATATGGGATTAGGATTGGCATTTTTTGCCGTGATCGCGTCTTGCTGTTCATCTTGGCTTAATGACAATGAGCTTCTGAAGCTTAAATCAGAATTTGAATTAGTTGTAGGCTCAAACAGGTTCGTTGAGAGTTGAGCATAGTTTAATGGATTCGTATTTACAGGCAAACTTATGGAAGTATCAGAGGAAGTCATATTGTTTGTCATCAGTATTCATAATGTTTCTACCTTTTTTTGATTATTATTTTTGTAAAAAATTAACATATAGTATTTGTTCATGTGTTTATGTAAGTAACAATTTAAATTCGACTTTTTCAGAGAAACTAGTATCTTTAAACACAAAAATAGACAAACTATAAAAACGATATCTTCAGCAAAATATTGTATACAAATAGTTGAGCAAAATTAAAGTTATGCTTGGAAGCAAGAGAACAGGGTTGGCAGAACAGGAAACAGCAAAAAAATGTGTAATTAATTTGTTGAAGTACTTATAAAATTTTTGCATGACAAAAATAAGTTGTATTCATTTAAATCTAAAAAAAGATATAGTTGAACACAACTTTTTATGACGCTATTTCTTGTGAATTCAGCGGGTAGTAAATGCACTTCTATGTTTAGACAATCCCAATAGATAAGGTGGTTACGGCTAGTTATTACTTTCTTAAAGTCTCGAATTCTTACATAGCCGTAACACAACGCCAGGTGCTTTATGCCGGGGAACCCTTACTTACAGAAGCCGCCTACTCTCCGAGAAGCCAGGCTACGCCTGTCTACCGGGCGTCTACGCCAGTCGCCTGTGGAGGAGCCACTGCGGTGGACGGGTTTCCCGGCATAAAGCAAGTGGTGTTGGAAACCCTACCAAGAGCGCTGGCTCACCACCGTACTGGCTCCCCTACTAAATCTACTTAACTAGAAGGCATTAACCGTGATTTGCATCACTATTAAGCTTTAGGAAGGGTACCATCGTACCATTCACCTGAAACTGAAGGTAGAAGCGAAGGTTGGGGATTTGTAGTACCATCCATAATGACAATGGCATTCTGACCTGAGTTGGGATCACGCCAGAACATATCTGTTTTGCCATCACCATCATAATCACCAAGACTAGGTGTCCAGCTTGCGGTAGGTGCATCCGCAGCGGTTTCAGTGACAACATTGCCATCACTGATTATCCATACTTTACCTTGACCAGTTTGCTGGTTGTACCACAAGACATCGGTTACTCCATCGCCGTTAAAGTCACCAATCATTGGTTTAGAACCTTCAACTGTAGCCAGAGGAGTATCACTAGCAATACTTGTGCCATTCATTAACCACAATTTGCTTTCACCCGTTGCCTTGTTGTGCCAGAGAATATCGGTTTGGAAATCGCTGTTGAAATAGCCAACGCTAGCTTCCCAATTTGAGTCAAGAGTTGGTAGAAACTCTCCGCTGGTGATACTTGTGCCATCCATTTGCCAAACGGCATTTTCACCTGTAGCGTTATTTCGCCATAATACATCAGTCTTGCCGTCTCCATTGACATCAACAATGGTAGCTGCCCAATTTGTATCGACTGTTTGCACAAGATCTGCTGAAGCAATCTGTGTACCGTTCATCTGCCAAAGAGCATTCTCTCCGGTGGCATTATTCCGCCAGAGAATGTCGGTATTGCGATCGCCATTAAAATCTCCTATTAGGGGCGTCCAGCCATTAGTTGCTTGTAAATCAGCTTGTGAGGCAACTAAGCCATTCATCACCCAAATTTGGTTTTCACCTGTCTGAGTATTGTGCCACAACAAGTCAGTTTTGTTATCGCCGTTGAAGTCAGCAATTTTAAGATCCCAATCTGCACCCTTAGTTATGTTATTACCATTAGCATCCTTGACAACATCAGTAGCACCAACTTCTCTGCCGTTCATTAACCAAATAGCAACCTCACCTGTTTGAGAATTACGCCATATCCTGTCGTTCTTACCATCACCGTCAAAATCGGCGGAAATTGCAGCACTGGTTAACGCAGGATTAGGATTCTTCGGAGCAGTAGGTAATGCTGAAGATGAGGAAGAAGATTGATAGTAAGACTGAGTTTCTAACTTTTGATTATCCGGTACGTTAATAACTGTACTTTGAGGATTTGTGTCCAATGTGCTTTTTGTAGGAGCTTGCATCGACATGGCGTGTGTTTATGACAAGTGGTAATAAACTTTTTAACTGTTTTTTTCTTTTTAATTCAAGTGTTATTTAATAACAAAAACATCTTCTTTATGTTTTCTTAATATTTATAATATTTCTGCTAAAAAATTAGTTTTAGCTAACTAAATTTTGAAAATTTTCAAGTGCAATTTAAGAGAAAGTATGAGATTTAACTATTTAATTTTGATAATTGTTAGTTAGATAAACATTCTCAATTATTCAACTGTTTTTATATGGATGTTAAAAGTGATAGGACTTACGCAAAATTTCTCTCAAATCTTCTTGACTCCTTGTTCTCAGCGTACTCTGTGGTTTATTATTCCATAACTCGTGCGTAAGTCCTGAGTGAAATTAAGATGCAGACAAGGGAACGGGGAATGAAGAGGACACGGGAACGCGGGGAATGTTTTTAATAGTTTCTCCGTGTCTACGCGTCGTTCCCTAGCCCCTAGCTTGCGATCGCTGTAGCAAAAGTAATATTTGTAGTATATATTACATAAAGAATTATAGATGACACAATAGATCGTAAAAACAGTAAAACATTATGCAGACAGAGTATCGGCAGCGTCGGGAAGTGTTGATGTCAAAAATTGGTCATGGTGTTGCGATTTTTCGGAGTGCGCCAATGGCAGTCATGCACAATGATGTCGAATACAATTTTCGCCAGGACAGTGATTTCTTTTATTTAACTGGGTTTAATGAAGCCCAAGCAGTCGCAGTTCTCTCACCCCATCACCCAGAACATCGATTTGTGTTGTTTGTGCAGCCCAAAGACAGGGAACAGGAAATTTGGAGCGGATATCGATGTGGGGTAGAAGCGGCAAAAGAAATCTATGGTGCGGATGAAGCTTACCCGATCGCAGAATTAGATGAAAAGTTGCCGCAGTATCTAGAAAAATCAAATCGTATTTACTACCATTTGGGACGCGATCGCGCTTTTAACGAAAAAATCCTCAATCATTGGCAAACCTTAATGCGGACTTATCCCAAGCGCGGCACAGGGCCGATTGCGATTGAAGATACTGGCCCCATCCTTCATAGTATGCGGCTAATTAAAACAGAAGTTGAGTTGGAGTTGATGCGTAAAGCTGCTGAGATTGCCGTGGAAGCACACAATTATGCCATGAAATTTACTGCACCAGGACTTTACGAGTACGAAGTGCAGGCAGAAATAGAACATATTTTTAGAAAGCGGGGTGCGATGGGGCCAGCTTATCCTTCTATTGTCGCCTCTGGTGCTAATGCCTGCGTGCTGCACTACGTTGAGAACAATCGGCAAATGCAGGATAACGAATTACTGCTGATTGACGCTGGCTGTGCCTACAATTATTACAACTCAGATATTACCCGTACATTTCCAGTCGGGGGTAAATTTACCGCAGAACAAAAGACACTGTATGAGCTAGTTTTAGAAGCCCAAAAACAAGCGATCGCCCAAGTACAGCCAGGCAAACCCTATAACTTAGTTCACGATACTGCCGTGCGCGTTCTAACAGAAGGCTTGGTAGAACTTGGCATCCTCAAAGGCGAAATTGACAAGTTAATTGAAGAAGAAAAATACAAGCCATTTTATATGCATCGCACCGGGCATTGGTTAGGCTTAGATGTGCATGATGTCGGAGTGTACCAACATGGCGACGATAACCCGCAAATTTTGCAACCAGGGCAAGTCCTAACAGTAGAACCAGGACTTTATATTGTTCCAGATACTAAGCCTGCGGAAGATCAACCAGAAATTGATGAGCGTTGGGTTGGTATTGGTATTCGCATTGAGGATGATGTTTTGGTTACACCCACAGGGCATGAGGTTTTGACTGCCGGGGTTCCCAAAGAAGTCGAGCAAGTAGAAAGATAAACTATTTTATCCCACCCTGACCCATGAGAGATTATAGATCCCCCACTTTTTTTAAAAGTGGGGGATCTGAACACCTGCGAGAACAAACTCAAGCTTTCTCCTTAACTTTAGCAAGAGCATCTTCCGCCGCTGCCTTCTCCGCAACTTTCTTGCTGCGCCCCCTGCCAACTCCGTACACTTTTTCACCCACAAATACTTTAGCGATAAATTCAGGTGCGTGAGAAGAACCTCCTACTTGCTCTGTTACATATTTGGGAGGAGTTGGAGTAATATTGCGTTGCACCCATTCTTGAAAGCGATTTTTTGAGTCTACATTGGCACGAACCTCAACCACATCTTCTGGAACAGCATCAAACAAAGGTTCGACAACAGCACGAACAGCCTCAATATCAGAATTATTGTCTAGATAATAAGCACCAACAACTGCTTCAAAAGTACTGCTAAGTAAATTGGGATTACTAAAGCCTCCATCGAGAATTGCACCTTTACCCAACCGCATTTGCAAATCTAAACCTACCTCAATTGCAAATTTTGCCAATTGCTTCTCATCTACTAGTGCCGATCGCCTTCGAGTTAATTCATCTTCTCCCTTTTCTGGGAAACGACGATAAAGATACTCGCCACTTAAGAAATTGAGCACAGCATCACCGAGAAATTCCAGGCGTTCATTGTGTTCCCCTGCTTGGGGATTTTCATTGACATAGGAACGGTGTGTTAATGCACGGTGTAGGAGTGTTTGATCCCGAAATTGCAAAATTTCATGCATTTCGGGCAATTTCTCTTTCATATCTTTATTATCGAAAAATTTCAATATCAATATTGTTTGAAAAAAGTTAGTCTAATATCACGTTATTGAAAAGGAGATCTCCTATGAACCACACAGCAAGCGATCGCGTGCGTTGGACTACCACAGATATAAACCTCCTACCTGAAAACGAGGGTACGCATTATGAAATTATAGACGGAGAATTATTCATGACCAGAGCGCCCCACTGGAAACATCAACGTACTTGCTTAAATATCACTTTAGAACTTGAGGTTTGGTCGCGTTCAAGTGGTTTGGGACAAGCAAGTATCACTCCTGGCATTTTGTTTTCGGAAACTGATAATGTTATCCCAGATGTAGTATGGGCTAGTCATGAACGTTTAGCAGTTTTGCTTGATGAAGCGGGACATTTAACAGGCGCACCGGATTTAGTGGTAGAAGTGTTATCTCCTGGTGTGGAAAATGAACGTCGGGATAGAGAAGCGAAACTCAAGCTTTACGCTTCACGGGGAGTAAAGGAATATTGGATTGTAGATTGGCGATTGCAACAAGTTGAAGTTTATCGGCGGGAAAATGCAAGGTTAACATTAATTGCAACACTGCTAAATAATGATGAATTGAGTTCTCCTTTGTTGCCTGGTTTTAATTGTGCTGTGAGTCGGTTTTTTGTATAAATTACTGTCTGACATCCAGATGAAAGTAAAAGCTTTAAATCTTTTAATACACTTCACTTGTGCGATCGCCCGATCTGGGTGGGAAAAATAACAACAAATGGTTTTCTGACTCATTTCCAAAGCAAAGTAACCATTTACCCACTCAAATAACCACAAAAAATTTATCATGGCTTATCAAAACATCAACGCCACCCTTTCAGAAAAAGATATCCAAGAAATCAAAGCAGCACTTCAGACAATTCAACAAAAGCTGCCTTTTCTGATTACCTTAAGTAGTCAAGAAAGACGCAAGTTATTCAAAATGGGCGATAAAAGCCTTGCCTTTGTTAACAATAGTCTCACCGCTGCTCAGTCTAACCGCGACATTCTACCAGCCAGTTTCGATGTAGAGGAATTTGTGCGGGATTATCAACTCGCCAATTCCCTCACAGAGCTTTTACTGGGATTGCGTCAACTGACAGAAAAAGTAGATGTACGCTCTTGGCAGTCGGTAGTGAAGCGATGAGCAGCAGTTTAACAGTTTATGATTACGTAAAGACGGCTGCTAAAAAGACTCCTGGA
>NZ_JAYKTT020000021.1:0-44555 GCF_038404745.2 Chlorogloeopsis sp. ULAP02
AAACCCTTGCCGAACAGTTAGGCGATCACTTTAAGGCAATGAAAAATAAATCCACCAAAGCTAATTTTGAGTCTTAGCTTGAAAATAGACTCGTTGATGAGTATCGTAATCTCGTTAACGAGTGTTGACAACTCGTCAGCGAGTATCCGAACCTTGTAAATGAATTTTTGCAACTCGTTGATGAGTCTTTTAATTTCGTAATTGAGTCTTTCAGTCTAATGTGTGAGATTCAAAATATCATCATTGAGTCTGTGTAACTCGTGAGTGAGTATTAGAGCTTTGTTAATGAGTTCTAGGAATTCGTGAATCAGTATCAGAACGTGGTGAACTGGGTGGAAACACTCATCCTAGAGAATGAAAAACTATCAAGTGTCGATTAAATATTCATCTTTAGCGGAACTACTCGTCTGTCAAGCTGATTTTCTCTTTCTTCGTGCTCTACCCTTACGGGAAGCCGCTACGCGTCTAATACGTCCTTTGTGGTTCGTTACTTTATCCCTCAATTCAAACTTGATATAGTACTACCCTACTTAAATCGAGGAACAAATCTGGAAAATAAGGCAGTGCTAAATCTCTGTTACCGCTACTCCATGAGGTGCCAGAAATTGATAAGCTAAAAACCTAGACAAGCTATTATACAAACCATGCCTGCGTCTACTATATCCCCTAGTACTACCGCCTTTCCCTTAACCGCTGTCGTCGGACAAGAAGCGATTAAGTTAGCTTTACTTTTAGCAGCTGTCGATCCGGGGTTGGGGGGAGTAGCGATCGCAGGGCGTCGCGGTACGGCAAAGTCTGTGATGGCGCGTGCGATTCACGCTCTACTGCCACCAATTGAAGTTGTCCGTGGTTCAATTAGCAATTGCGATCCCAATCACCCAGAGGAATGGGATGATAGATTGCTCTTTGAATTGGGAGATAAAGATCCACAGGAACTCCCGACTGAAGTTATACCCGCACCCTTCGTACAAATTCCCTTGGGGGTGACAGAAGACAGACTTTTGGGTTCTGTAGATGTGGAACAGTCGGTAAAACAAGGAGACACAATATTTCAACCAGGTTTGCTTGCCGCCGCCAATCGGGGCGTTCTCTACGTAGATGAAATCAATTTATTAGATGACCAAATTAGCAACCAACTTTTAACAGTACTATCTGAAGGACGCAACCAAATAGAGCGGGAGGGCATAAGTTTTCAGCATCCCTGCAAAGCGTTATTTATTGCCACCTACAACCCAGAAGAAGGAGCATTAAGAGAACATTTGCTTGATCGCATTGCGATCGCTCTTTCTGCTGATGGTGTTCTTGGTTTAGATCAAAGAGTTCAAGCAGTTGAGGTTGCGATCGCCTACTCCAAATCTCCCCAAGAGTTTCTCCAGCAGTACAGCGAAGATATCGACGAACTCAAAACCCAAATTATCTTTGCACGGGAATGGTTGAAAGAAGTTCGTATTAGCCACGAACAAATTACTTACCTAGTCGAAGAAGCAATTCGTGGCGGAGTGCAAGGACATCGGGCGGAGTTATTTGCTGTGCGTGTTGCCAAAGCCTCGGCGGCTTTAGATGGACGTACACAAGTCAATGCTGATGATTTGCGGCGAGCTGTGGAATTGGTAATTGTACCGAGAGCAACTCAGATACAAACGCCCCCACCCGAACAACCACCACCACCGCCTCCTCCCCCACCCCAGGATCAAGAAGAAACTGAAGACGAAAATCAAGAACAGGAAGAAGAGGAAGACAATCAAGAACAACAAGAACCCCCCAACATTCCTGAAGAATTTATTTTCGATCCCGAAGGAGTAATTCTTGACCAAAGTGTGCTTTATTTTGCTCAGATGGCACAACGGCAAGGTAAATCTGGCAGTCGCAGTTTAATCTTTTCAGAAGACAGAGGACGTTATATTAAGCCAATGTTGCCCAAAGGAAAAGTGCGCCGTGTAGCCGTAGATGCCACACTTAGGGCAGCAGCACCGTATCAAAAAGCACGACGCCAGCGACATCCTGACAGAAAAGTCATTGTCGAGCAAGGGGATATCCGCTCGAAGCGATTAGCACGCAAAGCCGGAGCTTTAGTTGTGTTTGTCGTGGATGCTTCTGGCTCAATGGCGTTGAACCGGATGCAATCAGCCAAAGGTGCAGTCATGCAGCTTTTAACTGAAGCTTATCAAAACCGCGATCAAGTATCGTTGATTCCCTTCCGGGGAGAACAGGCAGACGTGCTATTGCCGCCAACACGTTCGATTGCCTTGGCGCGCAATCGTTTGGAAAGATTACCTTGCGGTGGAGGTTCACCGCTAGCACATGGATTGACACAAGCTGTGCGCGTGGGCTTAAATGCTCAGATGAGTGGAGATATCGGGCAAGTCGTGATTGTAGCCATTACCGATGGACGCGGCAATATCCCCTTATCGCGTTCATTAGGCGAACCGCAAGAACCGGGAGAAAAGCCAGATATCAAAGCCGAATTGTTAGATATCGCTGGTAGAATCCGTGCTTTGGGAATGCAATTGTTAGTGATTGATACTGAAAGTAAATTTGTTTCCACTGGATTTGCTAAGGAAATAGCAAAGACAGCAGCAGGCAAGTATTATCATCTACCCAAAGCTACCGATAAAGCAATTGCCGCCATGACAAAAGGAGCGATCGCGAACATTAAATCAGGGAATAGGTAACAGGGAACAGGGAACAGATACATTTTTAGTAAGCAAAACTCCTAGATTGGACACACATAATCTAGGAGTTTTCTAATTTTCAGCACTTGTCAAACGACTTAATTTTCGTAAGGTAATGCTAACTAGTTATCAGCTAGAATCTGCTTCCAGTGCAGCAGTGTGTTAGCCGGGAGTATTTTCCAACGTTACCGCATCGCCTCTAAAAAGCGGTAGTCGTGCATCCATCTTTCCCCTTCTTGATCGCTCAACACGGCGAGCCGTCCGGTACTCAAAAATGCCAGCCTGAAGATCTCCCACTGCTCGTCAGTAATGTCACCCTGCTGGGAGCTGACGCCTCCCTCTTCCCAGACAATTGTTACTTCTCTGCCACCAGCAATCTCAAAGTACCCCAACCGAGTAATTCGGCCGAAATGCCACTCGAATTTGGCTCCGGCTTGCTTGGCTTGGGCTTCTTCAAGCCCCTCAGTGCCAGGTCGGCGAATCTGTTGCCCTGTATCGACTGATGAAGACTTATTTTCCATAATGTTATTGTCCTACTTATCTGCAATATCTTGCTTGAGTTAGCTTAAAGAGCTAAATCTATAAACCTTAATAGCAGTTGCGAAAGCTGTAGTTTCCGCGATCGCCACCAAACGAACATCTGTCTTCTCTTGGCCTAGCTTTATTCACTTTCAGCTGGCGTCCCATCCATTCAGCACCATCAAGAGCATCAATGGCAGCTGTTTCTTCAGCATCTGCACCCATTTGCACAAAACCAAAGCCGCGCAGTTGTCCTGTTTCACGGTCAGTAGGTAGCTGAACCCGCTTCACAGAACCATATTCTGCAAAAATAGCATTCAGACTTTCTTCTGTAACTTCGTAAGAAAGATTGCCCACATAAACTGACATAGATTTTCTCCAAAATCATGAGTGTGCAGAGGTGTAGATTTCGGAGAAAAGTCTGTAAATACCAAAAGGAAAAAGCCTGTCAATAATAAAAACAAACGCTGTCGCCGAATTAACTCTCACTTTCCACCATGACATAGGAGGCAATTATTAGAGGGAAGTTGGAAGTAATCGTTATAAAAAGTAAAGAGAGCAATTGTTAGCTAAGTATATTGTTGCCTATACCTGGTATGCAAAGTCAAATCTTGCTTTATTTTACAAGCGCTATGATTGCTGCTAAGTCTCATCAATGCTCGGTTCACCTAGAACCGAGCTAAATCAACTGAAGGCGAAAAAGCCTACATCAATTTACAGGATGCCCCAGAAATGGAGGAAACCTTGACCAGAAAAAACTTCAATCAAAACGACAAATATAAAACCAATCATGGCAAAGCGACCGTTCCAATTTTCACTCTCAGGAGTGAACCCAAAACGCATCGCATTAGGATCATCTGAAACAGTAGGAGTAGAATTCTTGAAACCTGACATGAGCAAAACTCCAAAGTTCAAGCTTGGTAACAGTTGCAACTGTCTGTAACGTAATGTAACAGATTTTTAAGAAAATGCAACATTGAGTTCAAACAAAAAAGCAGGCGTTGATTGGTTACGAGCGATCGCAGAGTAATCTGATTTTGATAATATTAAATAGGGATTTAATTAAGTGCGCAATTCAGCATTTAATTTATGATTAATCTAGAGCATATTCACTCTCTTACGGACTTTAAGCGCAACGTCAAACAATTTCTAGAGAAGATCAAGGCGACTAAATCACCTCTTGTGCTTACTGTTAATGGCAAAGCAGAAGTCGTCATCCATGATGCAAGTGCCTTTCAGGAAATGATGGATAGACTTGAGCGTGCAGAGAAAGAAGTGCGTTAGCTGAAGTTAGAAGCATTACAGCGAGATATTGCGATCGCAGCCGAACAGCTAAAGAATGGAGAATATACTGAATGCGATGACGAGTCTTTACCTCGTTTGCTGGAAAATATCAAAGCACGAGGACAGCGTAAGCTAGATCAGGATAGCTGACAATGAATCGCTATAGAATTTCTCGGCAAGCTGAACAAGACTTTGAAGATATTTGGACTTACCTAGCTCAACAAAATCAAATTGTAGCTGACAAACAAATAGCTCAAATTCTTAATCATTTTCCAATGCTTGCTCAGTTTCCCGATCTGGGCAAAAAGCGAGATGATTTAATGAACGAACTTAGAAGTTTTCCTGTTAAGCCTTACGTTGTGTTTTACATAAAGATAAATGATGACATAGAAATTTTCCGAGTATTACATCAATCGAGAGATATTGAAAGTGAGTTTTCTTAATTTATAGGTATTTTCTTGACTGGTGTACGGATCTTTACCTTTATAAGATTGCGTGATCGCACGACGTGATGAAAGACTTAGTTTTGTAGCAAAGCCGCACTTGGAAAACTAGGCTTGACAAAACAAAAATTTAATAGTGTTCGCACTTAACTAAAAAAGATTGTATTAACATAAGAATCAAGGTAGCATTTCTAACATTTATTATGGCTATGCGAGACGCAGACAAGGATCGTCACAAAAATCGCCCCATCCAAAATACTAATTCACCTAGAAACGAACCAGTTTCTTATCATGAGCTTCAACAGTTTTTGAGGAATGCTCGTGCCAATGCACTTCAATGGGAACAACGTGCAAAAGAAAACGAGGAAGCTGCATCCCAACTTACTCAAATTCAGCAACAACTTCAAGCTTATCAAGTTGAAGTTAAAGATTTAAAAGAATATGCAGCCCAAAATAATCAGAAATATCTTGATGAACAAAAAAATTATCAGCAGGCTTTATCTCTTTACAATGAAGAAAAAGCGAGAGCAACTGAATTACTTACCAAATATGAGGAAGCCAGTTCTGAGCGAGACAATTATGTGATTTTATATAATGAGGCACAAGCACAACTTAAATTTGAGCGCCGTTCCAAGGCTAGTATTAAGGGATGGGAAACTCGTCGTAAAGCGGAGAACGAGCGATTAAAACGGGAAATTGCCGATATGGTTGTTCTGCTGCGTGAATCTCTGGCAATTAAGGATGAAGCTATAAATAACCTCTACATTGTAGCAGAGCGTATGGATCGAATTCAATCACTAGTTGATTCAGTAGAAGAGGAAACAACAGGTAATCCTGTAGGTTTAGTACAAAAGTTTAAACACATCTGGCTTGCAATTAAAGAGATACTTTCAGAATAAACAAATACCTACTTATGAACAAAAAATCAGCATCAACCACAGGAACTCAACATCAAGCAAAGTTGGGAGAGCAAATTCGTAATATTGCTGATAGGCTTAAACAAGAAACAAAAGTGCAGATAAAAGCCACCTCCCGTATTTTAGGGGCTGCTGCTCAAATTTTCGATAATCATGACCGACTTATTAATGAGGTAGTTGATATGGTTGAAGAAGACCTTAATCAACAAACACAGAGTTATCAAAAGGAAATTTATACGGTTGAGATTCTAAAGCAAGAGTTTAAAACATTACGTGAAGCGAAGGATCATTTTAAACTGAAAGCGACTAGTTGGGAATCCCTTGCTAGCAAACTAAATGATTCTTCTTCCCAAAAGCTTATAACTAAGAATCAACTTCAGCCATCTCAAGGTTTGGAAACTAACGGTATGGGAAATTTTCAACATGATAGCAAAAACTCTGAAGGGTTGACAGTTTATTTAGAAGCAGATGTCGCAGAAATGTTTCCTAATTCTCAAGCAGTAAACGAAGCTTTGCGTTTTCTGATTAGAGTTACAAATAAAAATAGTTTCTGAGTTAATCGAATCAGGTATAGACAAAGTAAAAATACTTGTTTTTTTAAACAAATTTTTTAGCAGATCAATCGATAAACAAATATTTTCTACCAAGTGATTCCTGGCTCTAAAGGTAGACAGCACAATTGGGACAACGTTGTAACGGCGTGTGAACGGTGTAATTAAATCAAGAATGATCGCAATCAAGTTTAGATGTTGTTTGAAAAGTCTAAATTAATACCAGCCTGGCGATGAGAAATCGCGCGCCAGTCGCTATCAGCGGATACGTTGCTACCAATGGACACGCCGTACCTACTTCTATCCGCTCTGTGTCTACCGCGTCTACGCGCCTACAAGGAGGGCATTGCGCAAGGGCGCGCTGGCTTGGCTACACAGACAAAATCTGCCTCCGCAGGTTTAAAAATTTAGTTTTCTGTTAGTCCACGAAGGTGGACTTTGCCTGTGTAGTAGCGAATTATATTCGCCCAAAACTTTTAAAACATCCTCTTAGAGTGCGATCGCTGTTTGACGTGCAGGGAGTATATCATAAACAAGCAAACCGATCCGTAGCCTCTATCAAAGCACTGCGAATTCCTGGTTCACTCATCGAATGTCCGGCATCAGGAATAACTATAAATTCTGCCTCTGGCCAAGCACAATGTAATTCCCAAGCTGATATCATCGGACAAACCACATCATAACGTCCTTGAATAATTACAGCCGGAAGATGACGGATACGATGAACATTTAAAAGCAATTGGTCTTCAGGTTCAAAAAAACCTTTATTGATAAAGTAATGGCATTCAATCCGGGCAAAAGCATCAGCAAATTCATTTTCACCAAACTTTTGCATTAATTCTGAATCTGGAAATAATCTACTAGTACTAGCTTCCCAAATAGACCAAGCACGAGCAGCTTTTAGCCTAACTTGTGTATCAGGACTAGTTAAACGTTTGTAGTATGCTGTTAGCATATCATCACGTTCTGCCACAGGAATAGGTTTTAAATACTCTTCCCAAGCATCAGGAAAAATATAGCTAGTACCCTCTTGATAAAACCATCGCAACTCCTTTTGTCGTAGCATAAAAATGCCACGCAGAATCAATCCTTTGCAACGTTCGGGATGAGTTTCACTGTAAGCTAAAGATAAAGTACTTCCCCAACTACCACCAAAAACAACCCACTTTTCAATTCCTAAGTGTTCTCGGAGTTTTTCAATATCGTTAACTAAATCCCAAGTTGTATTTTCTTGGAGTTCAGCGTGGGGTGTACTTTTTCCACAGCCACGCTGATCAAACATCACCAATCGCCATAGTTCGGGATGAAAATACTGTCGATAAAATGGCGGACATCCCCCACCTGGGCCGCCATGTAACAAGATGATAGGCTTACCTTGTGGGTTACCTGACTCTTCAAAATGAATTGTGTGGATTTCTGATACCCGTAAATTCCCTTCTCTATAAGGCTCAATTGGTGGATAAAGTTCTCGCATTCTCTCTATATTCCTGTTTTGTGAGCCTGAATTCTCAATCTACAAGACATCGCTTGCGATAGACTTGTGATCTATGACTTGTTTGCACTCAGCCACTTTACCTGAATCAGTTACTCACGGCGTTTACCCCTTGAGTATTGCGCCAATGATGGATCGTACCGATCGCCATTTTCGGTATTTTATGCGGCAGATTACACGTCGCACTTTACTCTACACCGAAATGGTTACAAGTGCGGCAATTCTACATGGCGATCGCCAACATTTATTAGGCTTCTCACCTGAAGAAAAACCCCTGGTTTTGCAAGTGGGAGGCGATAACCCCGAAGAACTTGCTAAATGCGCTCGCATTGCTGAAGACATAGGTTATGACGAAATTAACCTTAATGTCGGTTGTCCTAGCAGTCGCGTACAAGATGGCAATTTTGGGGCTTGCTTAATGGCACAGCCGCAACGGGTAGCAGATTGTGTGGCAGCAATGCTCAATGCTGTTCACATTCCTGTTAGTGTGAAACATCGTATCGGTATTGATGATCGCGATCGCTACGAAGACATGACAAACTTTGTCCAGATTGTTTCACAAGTAGGTTGCCGACGTTTTACCGTACACGCACGCAAGGCTTGGTTACAGGGATTAAGCCCAAAAGAGAACCGGGATATCCCTCCCTTGCGTTATCAAGATGTGTATCGTCTCAAGCAGGAATTTCCCCACCTATTGATCGAAATTAACGGTGGAATTATCAATTTAAACCAGGTGCAACAACATTTACAGTCTGTAGATGCAGTCATGATTGGACGTGCTGCTTACGATCATCCTTATCTGTTTGCTACAGCAGATAGTGAAATCTATGGCGAGACGATGCAAACCCTTAGCCGTTATGAAGTTGCTGAAGCGATGTTTTCCTATATTGATAGCTGGGTGACAAAGGGACTCAAACTTAATAAAATTACTCGCCATATGCTGCAACTGTTTGCTGGGCAACCGGGTAGTCGAGCGTGGAAGCGCCACTTAACAGAAAATTCCTGCCGTTTAGGAGCAGGTTCTGGTGTAGTACGACAAGCACTAATGCAAGTCTTGGAATCTTCGGCAATATCGAACATCAACATCCCTACTAGCTGAACTTTACATCATTACCCAGTTGGTAGAACCTGCGGACGTAACATCGACATTAAATCCTGAATTCCTTTTTGCAGATACCGCGTTACCGTCATCGGGCTGGTACCTATTTTTTGAGCGGCATCTTTACGAGAAAGTTCCTTCAAAAATACCAATTCCACTGCCATGCGGGGTTTTTCTTCCAATAAACAGATTGCCCCTTGCAGTTGTTGGCGTTCTTCTTCTCGCTGTTGTTCTGCCGCAGAACGAGGACAAGGAAGTGCTTCGCCTAAAGTGATTTGGCAATCAATGTAGTTAACTACAGTAGCATCTAAACTCAAAGGCATCCGATTTTGAGCAGCTAACTTGGTTTCTAGCCATTCTTGTGTTGATACTTTAAGTTGCTTCGCTATTTCTGAATCTTTGGGAGCACGTCCCAAAATTTCTGCCAATTCTTTACGAACTTTTTGCCCTTCATTATAAAGTTCCTGCCAACGACGGGGAATCTTTAATAGAGTGCTGCGATCGCGTAAAAAATGCAGCATTTCACCCCGAATATAAGGAACAGCGAAGGAACTAAAAGCATATCCTTGGCTAGGATCAAAGCGCTCAATAGCTCTAATCAAACCAAAATAACCTATTTGCTCTAAATCCTCGTAAGGCTCGTTACATTGATGACTAAATTTATGAGCCATTTTTCGTACTAAGCCGATATGTAACCTTACAAGTTTATTACGAAGTTCAATAGAGGGATTCTGATGGTATAGCTGCAATAATTCCATACCATCACCTCGTATAGAGGACTGACTTACTGCCATAGAAATTCCTTTGTAGTCACTCCTATTCTCGGAAATGGAGTTGCGTAAAATTTCACCTAAGCTGTAATTATTGTCCTTAGGAAAGCATTGCTACACCATTCGTTGTTTCACTGAACTTGTATATGGTCTATCTCTGTATACCAGTATTTACACGCACTATGTTTGTACAAAATATTATTTGTACATTAGTGAAGATATTGTAAGAATGATGTGTGTATTCCCTTGCTTTGTTACAAAGATATAAAAATATGTTTAGAGTATTAATTCCAGTATGAAATGTTGAAAATCAAAAATTATATTTTTGTAAATTTAAAACTAAAATTTTGTTTTTCTATACTTTACAAACCTATTTTTTACATGGGTGATTTTATTGTTATTTCTATAGTAAAAATTCTCCCCGCAAATATTTGCTTATCTGCAACATCTAAATAATTGTATATTTCTCACCACAATTCATAGTTTGAAAATATCGAGATACACTGATGGAAAATTTTCTAATTTTTTAACAAAAGCAGCAACAATGCTCGTTAAAGCTCACTCTTGCAGATTTATTTTCCAATTGGATCTGAAAATTTGAGTAAAAATGGAAGTAGTTTAGTAATGTTGTCACACAAAGTGAGTTGTGAAATATGAGCAATACTAGCAACTTCCGTGATGCTATCCGTGAAGCCAAAACTCAAGCCCTGATCGGCCCAAATGTGATAGCTAATGCCTTGCCCTTCCTGGGAGGTGGTTTAGTATTAACTGCACTAGGAACCTACGGCGGTTTGGCTGTTATCCGTGCTAATCCTGGATTGTTCTTTCCCACCTTCATTGGTGCAATTATTCTAAATTTAATTTTGTTTTTTGTTGCCCAAAACGTTGCGGAAAAAGGTAAAAACAACATAGCACTGCCTCTTTTGGCAACTTACAGTTTGTTGTCTGGATATACCCTCAGTGGCTTAGTATTTGTGGCGTTAAGAACTGAAGGTGTAGGTATTCCAGGAATTGGTTTGGCAGCTCTCGGTTGCGGCATCACATTCATTGTCGCCCGTCAAGTTGGTTCAAATCTCTCTGACTCTGACGGCATGGCTCTGACAAAAACTATCCGTCTGGGCATTATAGCCTTGTTCGTTGTTGTACTTTTGCAATTCTTGTTTGCTTTGTTTGGTGTTTACACCCCAACATGGTTAGAAATAGGCATTTCTGGTTTAGGCGTGTTTTTGTTTGCCGGCGCATCGGTAGTTGACTTTTACATTCTGCCCCGTACCTATCGCAACGAGCAGTACTTACCAGCAGCGTTGTCGATGTACTTGACTTATATCAATCTGTTCATCTTTATCCTACGGTTGCTAATCGCCCTTAATGGCCGTGATTAAGCATTCATTGAGAGCAAGAAAAAAACAAAGTTAAAGTTCATAAATGCCGTGGTTTGCTTGCGCAAAAACCACGGTTTTTTAATCGGGTTTGGTAAAACTTGTACTACAATTTGTAGCAAAAAGTTATAAAACTCAATTTTCCTCATACCCTGTTCCCTCAACATTATGTTTGTTAAGAGCGCTGATAAAGGCGCTGTGCCACCCGTTAAGAATGGAACAAGTCAAATCCTCTTCCTTTCTGTCTTGAAAATAAGGCAGAGGGCAGGATGCAGTAGACGCGGAGTGGCTACTTGCACCAAGTCGCTGCGCGCAAGAGCGTAGGTAGGCAGAAGGAAAGACAATTTTCATGCCCTGGTTTTGGGTTTTTCCCGTGATTGACTGACTTGAAAGAGGGTGTAGGGGTGTAAGGGTTTAGGGTTGTAGGAGCAAGAATTCTCTTTCATACTTGGTGGGTACGAAGTTCATCGGGGCTGCCTTCTGCCTTCTTCAAAGACAAATATAGATAAAATTGAAGATATGAATACAATAAAGAGCGATGCCCTCGCAAGAAGACGCTTTGCGTCTGAAAATAAAACCTGAAACGCTCTGTTATTAGCAAAAACAATGGAAGTACTAGAATTAAAGCGCGAAATTGAAACGTTGTGTGATCGCCTGGGTAAAACCCAGGACTATCTTTGACATACCTGCACTGACTGCCAAAATTCAAGATTTAGAACAAATAGCAGCACAACCAGAGTTTTGGAACGATCAAGTTCAAGCTCAAAAAACTTTACAAGAACTCAATGATCTGAAAAACCACCTTCAACAGTACAATCAGTGGCAAACCAGTCTGGAAGACAGTAAAGCTGTAGTAGAGCTTTTGGAATTGGAAACTGATGAAGCACTTCTGCAAGAAGCACAAACCACCATTACTAAGCTGAATCGCGAACTAGATCAGTGGGAATTGCAGCAGCTGCTTTCTGGCCCTTACGATGAACAAGGTGCGGTGTTAACGGTGAATGCTGGTGCTGGTGGTACTGATGCTCAAGATTGGGCAGAAATACTACTGCGAATGTACACGCGTTGGGGAGAAAACCAAGGCTATAAGGTACATTTAACGGAAATATCTGAAGGTGATGAGGCGGGAATAAAATCTGCCACCATAGAAATTACCGGACGCTATGCCTACGGTTACTTGCGATCAGAAACTGGTACTCACCGATTAGTGCGGATTTCACCTTTCAATGCTAACGGTAAGCGGCAAACTAGTTTTGCTGGAGTAGAAGTGATGCCGCAGTTAGATAACTCGGTACAGTTAGAAATTCCAGAGAAGGATTTGGAAATAACCACATCTAGATCTGGTGGTAAAGGAGGACAGAACGTCAACAAAGTCGAAACAGCCGTGCGGATTGTTCACATTCCTACAGGCATCGCCGTACGTTGTACAGAAGAGCGCAGTCAACTGCAAAACAAAGAAAAAGCTCTTGCTCGCCTCAAAGCCAAACTATTGGTAATAGCTCAAGAGCAACGGGCTAAAGAAATTGCCGAAATTCGCGGTGATATGGTTGAAGCTTCTTGGGGTAACCAAATTCGTAACTATGTTTTTCACCCTTATCAAATGGTGAAGGATTTGCGTACTGATGTAGAAACAACTGCGATCGCGGATGTGATGAATGGTGAAATTGACATATTCATCCAATCTTATCTCCGGCAAGAAAACCAACTGGTAGAAGCTACTGTGTAATTATAGGAATTGTGAGTGAGTAGTAGGGGCGGGTTTTGCTGCTCATCTTGCCGTTGGAGCCGAGAATTTATCTTCTCAACCCGCACGGCAATCACTACAACGCGCTTAACCCGACGCCAGGTGACGCCACTTGCTTGATGCCGGGAAACCCGTCCGCCGTAGTGGTTCCACAACGCGCTGCCTCCCGTACAATAGTTAGTCGTTCACCATTAACCACTATCCAATAATCACTAATGTAAAGACGCGATTGATTGCGTCTGTAACCGATTTATTAAAGTTAAATTATTTGTTTCAGCCCAAAAATAATTAGCAAAACCCCTCCTTACTAACTCATGGCTAGTGCTATTAACTAAACAAACTGTTACATTTATAGAAGAAATTGTTATCAAATCATTATGAGTGCCTCTCAAACAGAACCAAAACCCAGTTATGTCAAACTCGCCATGCGAAATATGGTGCAAAAGCGAGTCACTTCTTTAAAACACTTTGTCTTAACTACTGTAGGGCTTTTAGCTGTCCTCGTTGGTTTGGCTTACCTGACTCGTTGATAATTTAAACAACCTAAAAATATGGGAGATTTTTTGGCTGGTGCAAGTTGAAGTATGCGTGCAGGATTTTGTGATTGAGTCTTCTCAACCAGACGCTAAACTGATTGGTGATACTAATATCCAAATTAGTGTAGAAACCTGGGAACAGTGGTTTAATTGCTGGTTGGAAATACTACAACCTCATCTTCCACCTTCAGAAAATTACGAGCTAGGGCTGCGTTTGACAAACGATGCCGAAATTCAAGTGTTGAATGCTCAATATCGATTGCAAAATAAACCTACAGATGTTTTATCCTTCGCGGCGTTAGAAGTAGAATGCCCTCAATCCGCTGAAATGCTTGCCTCATTACCCCTGTATCTAGGTGACATAATCATTTCTATTGATACAGCACAAAGACAGGCTCAACAGCAGGAACATTCTTTACAAACTGAATTAGCATGGTTAGCTGCTCACGGATTACTGCATTTACTAGGCTGGGATCATCCAGATCAAGAAAGCTTAGAAAAAATGCTCCAACAGCAAGTAATATTACTTGAGGCAGTAAGTATTGCTATTGATATAGAATAACACGTGGCTGCATAACCATAAACGTATATTACTTTTGTAAGAAATTGGCATAAAGTCTGATGTGCGATTAAAATCGGCCAGAAATCCTCACTTAAAAAATCTGCTGCTGTATTTTTATGACTATGTCCCAACCAGTCTCATCACCATCGACAAATCCTTTAGAAAAAGTGGTGACTAAAAAGCGGGAGCTATCCTGGCAAGTTGCCTCGAATTTATTTGTTAGTTTTAAGTATGCCTGGTGTGGGATAAGTTACGCATTTCAAACTCAGCGCAATTTTCGTATTCATGTATGTGTTTGCGTTTTGGCACTTGGATTAAGTATATTTTTACATTTAAAAACAGTAGAGATAGCAGTAATTAGTATCACTAGTGGTTTAGTTTTAGCATTGGAATTACTGAATACGGCGATTGAATCAGTAGTTGATTTAACAGTGAAGCAGACTTACCACGAACTAGCAAAAATTGCTAAAGACTGTGCTGCTGGTGCTGTACTTGTATCTGCTTTAGTCGCAGTATTGGTAGCTAGTACGCTCTTGTTGCCTCCTTTGTTAACCTTAGTTGCTTCGGCTTTCTAGCTTTGAGCGATCGCACATCTATAGGGAACAGGGGACAGAGAACGGAAAATTGTAATAAGTTTGTTTAGGTACTTATTATCGATATAAACCAGAGGTTATAAACTGTGATTATAGTTATCGATAATTACGATAGCTTTACTTATAATTTAGTTCAATACTTAGGAGAATTAGCAGCAGATTTCCCAGTAGCCGCTGATATCAAAGTTTTTCGTAACGATAAAATTACCCTAAATGAAATTCGTACTCTCAAGCCAGATGGAGTGTTAATATCTCCAGGGCCAGGACGTCCAGAAGATGCAGGAATTTCCCTAGAATTAATTGAAAAACTTGGAGATAATTTGCCAATTCTAGGAGTTTGTTTGGGACATCAAAGTATCGGTCAGGTATTTGGCGGTAAAATAGTTTCTGCGCCAGAGTTGATGCACGGCAAAACTTCTCAAGTTTCTCACACTGGGATCGGTGTTTTCCGGGGATTGGAAAATCCCATCACAGCAACCCGATATCACAGTTTGGTGATTGATCGCCAAACTTGCCCAGATGTTCTAGAGATTACGGCTTGGGTTGAAGATGGCACAATCATGGGAGTACGACACCGGAACTATCCTCATATAGAAGGCGTCCAATTTCACCCAGAGAGTGTACTCACTTCTTCAGGTAAGCAGTTACTGCGAAACTTTCTGGCAACATTACAAATGAGGACAAGAGAGTAATTAATGAAACGACGGCAACTGATGGGCTATGCTGGAGCGGGATTGGCAACAACCATCATGACTAATTTGGGTTCTAACCTGCAAGCTAATGCCCAATCTCGCAGTAGTTCATTAACAGTTCAGTGGTTGGGGCATACTTGCTTTCTATTTACTGGTGATGGTACGAAAATTTTGGTTAATCCATTTCGTACAGTTGGTTGTACCGCCGGTTATCGTGCGCCAAAAGTGGCAGCAGATTTAGTACTAATTAGTAGTCAATTGCTAGATGAAGGCGCGGTGGAAAATCTACCTGGAAATCCCAAGTTGATTTACGAAGCGGGAGCCTATGAATTTCGAGGAATTAAATTTCAAGGAATTGCTCTCGATCATGATCGCAAAGGGGGTAGGCAGTTTGGTAAAAATACAGCTTGGCAATGGAATCAGTCTGGAATCAATATCCTACATCTAGGAGGAGCTGCTGCACCAATTTCCATTGAACAAAAAATCCTAATTGGGCGTCCCGATGTAGCATTTGTACCTGTAGGGGGCGGGCCAAAAGCTTATAATGCCCAGGAAGCAAAACAAGCAATTCAAGTTATCAATCCTAAATTAATTATTCCTACCCATTACCGTACAAAAGCAGCCGATGGTAACGCCTGCGATATTGCTCCCTTGGATGACTTTTTGAAATTAATGGATGGAATGACGGTTCGTCGTAGTAATAGTGACACAGTTACTATTAGTTCTGGTAATTTGCCGGAGAATGGAGCAATACAGGTTTTAAGTTACAAGTTTTAGTGTGTAGGGCAGCCTCATGCCTGCCCTTTAAAATTTAATACCAAACTACAGAGGTAAAAAAGTGAACATAAGTTAGCTCAAATCCGTTGCTTCCCAACCCAACTAACCCGTTTTTGAATACCATAGCCATCTTCAATTGTGCGATCGCGATAAGAACCTGCTCGTGATTGAATCACTATCCAGTTAAGCTGTTCTTGATCTGAAATGTTGCGCAAGCAGCGTTCTCCTTCAGAATCTACACGGATTACAGTTCCCTCAGAGACTGGAAAGACACAATCATCCACTTGAAATTCTCCCTGACCTTGAATGAAAATATAAATTTCTTCGTTTAATTGATGCTTGTGATAGAACGGTATGGATTTAAGAGGTTGTAAGGTATTAAGGGAAATCTCTGCACTAGTCAACTGAAGCAATTGCTTTAAAAATACCTTACCTTCTAGCTTAATCGAGGGTTCCTGAGCTTCAAAAAAATACTGCTCCAAATCAGAAAATTTCCCGAAATCTACAACAGTAAAGTTATTTCCAGATCTAGTGATTGGCATAGATTGCATCATGGTTACTATTGACTTTTAAATTGCAAGTTACAAGCTAATTTAGCAAAGCTTACTTGTAAAATGCAAGTAATACTCGAACTTTGATTTTTGATAGATGACACAATTAAAACGCTCTTACTGTCCGATCGCATCCACGCTGGATTTAATCGGCGATCGTTGGACGCTATTGGTAATTAGAGACATGATGTTTTTTGGTAAACAGCGATTTGAGGAGTTTTTAGAATCTCCGGAAGGAATTTCGACTAATATCTTAGCAAATCGACTCAAGTCTCTTGAAGATTTGGGTTTGATAGTCAAGCAGCCATACGGTAATCATCCTCGGCGAATGAACTACCAACTTACAGAACAAGGACAAAGTCTTCGCCCTGTGCTTATAGCAATGATTGAATGGGGGTTAGAGCATATTCCTGAAACAATGATTCCGAAAGGTGGCTCCACTCAAAATCAAGATGGAGTAGGAGAAGTGAGGGAGTGAGGGATTGAAATAGAATTCTTCTGTCTAGCCCCTAGCTCCCACTTGTATAAATCTTTAATCATTTTTCTCAAAAATTTTAGTATCTTCGGGGATTCTTCTTACCATGAAAGTAGTACAATTGTTCTAGTAAAGCTAAATTTTGCCAACACTATAAGAGTGCGATCGCTTTATGACGACACAAATGCACAGTGTAATAGCAGCTCAAGTCGATTCTAAAACAATTACTAGATCCTCCTTTAAAGAATACGAGCAAGAGCAGGCTGAGGTAGCAGCGCTTTCAAGTGATCTAAATTCCTCTTTTGGGGCTCTCTTTCATGCCACCGCAACTATTCTGCGTCATGCCTTCTTTTTAGCCGAATTAAAAAAAACGCACTCTCAACGAGAATACAAAAAGCTGCTTTCTGAACACGGCTTCTTAGATGAAGAAAAGAAATATCTAAAGGTAGCAGCAGCCTTTCAAAAATTTTCACCTCAAGATTTAGCGCAAATTGAACCGAGAACCATATATCAGCTAGCAGAAAACAGCAAGAAATATCAGCCAGTGATTGATCAGCTATTAGATTTGGCAGAAGTTTCTCAAAAAGCAGTACGAGAGCTAGTCAGAAAGCAACGTCAACCCAGGGAAATAAAACCCGAAAAACCCAGTATCTGGAGACGCACAAAAAATGGCGGTAGGTACTGTCAAATTCCCCCCATTCATGAAGAAAATGAACGGACTGGAATTACTTTACAAAAAATGATGGATACAGAAGGACTTAGCGCTCAAAAGATTGTGGCAGAGGCGATCGCCTTACGGCAAGCATACAAAGAAGGAAAATTAATACTCGTACAAGAAACAGTTAATTAACAGCCCTAAAAAGTTTATTGGGGTAAGGTTGGAATTCTAGCCAAAATGCCTTTCTTAAGGGGTTCAGGACGTTCTGACCAAGATAGTAAACCATCAGGTTTAGTGTAATATTGGCTAGCACATTCCAAAATTGCGGATGCACTGTGATCGATTGGTAAATCTCCAAATAGATAAGTTAATTTACCACAACCAGCAAAAGCGACAACACAAGAATGACTGCAAGCGCTCATGCATTCGACTTCCTGAATTGAGAAATCATGTTTCAAATGCCAATCTTGCGCTAAGTTCTGAAGCTGTTGTAGTAACTTTTGGCCTCCACTTTCACCGACTCGCTTGCCATCTTGCCATGTGGTGGCACAAGTTTTACAAACAAATAAAGTATGAGAAGGGACATTCGTGTCCTGAGTTGCGGAAATATTTGCTACAGCAGTCATCTGTTCCTCGCAGATACATTGGAAATAATTTGTTCACTTCGGCGGGCATTCTGACTTACAAAGACAAAAGTTGTGTGACTTTTGATTTGATTACAGTTGCGGGACAGCGTCGGATTTGCACCGTACTTTCCCCGTTACCTCTGATGGCTGTTCCCCATTAGAACCGAATATTTTTCATCATAACATCAATGCGTTTTGTCACTGAGATCAAGGATGAACGCGATGTTAGCAAGTTAATATGACAGTGCAGCACATAGACAAAAGCCGCTATTGCTGAATTGAATCATAATGAAGTACTTACTTAACACAGAAAGACTGAGTCTGTGGCCATGCCAAAACGAGGATTTGAACTCCTTGCACAAGCTATGGACTGATGCTAATGTACGGCGATTCCTCTGGGACGATCGCCAAATTTCCTGTGAAGAAGCGCAATCTTTTATCGAGACAAGTACAGCAAATTTTACAAATTACGGCTACGGAATTTGGCTATTTTCTGAAAATCAGAATGACTTGATGATTGCCGGATTCGCAGGTTTGCTTAATTCATCGCAGGAACCACCGAGTCTCATCTTTGGCACTCGCCCCTCACTTTGGGGACGCGGTTATGCTAAAGAAGCTGCACGGGCAATACTTGATTATGCCTTTGATGTGCTTGATTTGGAATGTGTGATCGCAGATGTTGATGAACCGAACAAAGCTTCGATAAAAGTACTTGAGGCTCTAGGTATGACTAGGACTCGACGGGCGCTCGTCAATGGACGACCACTTCTATACTATGAGATTCATCCACATAGGCACATTTAAGTAAGTCAACATAAATAAACTAAAAACATAGATCCCCGACTTTTCTAAAAAGTTGGGGGTCTTGCAGTAACATTGTCGGTAGAAAATTCCTGTATATTTATTGATTTTTGCGAAAAATTTAGATCCATTTGTACTGGAATCAAAGTTGCATATGAATTACTGCCTCATAGACTCCCGTGCTATATGTAGAGTCTAATTTCTATTAATTCTTCCAAGAAACGCTTATGAATAATCTCCGCATCTACCGACGGCGTTTCCTCAAAGCTGGTGCTTTTGCTGTTGGAAGTTATGCAGTTACTAGCACTGATATCCTGCGTTCCTGGGCAACTCAGAGTGAACCTATAGATGCGATCGTGATTGGCAGTGGCTTTGGCGGCGCGGTTGCTGCGCTGCGGTTAGCACAAGCTGGAATAAAAACGATTGTGTTAGAACGCGGACGTCGTTGGACTTTGACTGAAGAACAAAACACCTTTGCTAGTGTGCGTACTCCAGATAGTCGTTCTTTGTGGCTAAATTCCTCTTCTGTTCCTGTACTCGGTATTTTTAAACCTACTGCTATTGATGATTGTACAGGTGTGTTGGAGGTTCTAGAAGAAAATGGCATTGGTGTATTGGCAGGTGCAGGTGTAGGTGGCGGTTCTCTTGTCTACTCTGCTGCTACCTACGAACCATCACGCGCTAATTTTGATCGAGTCTTCCAAGGAGCAATCTCTTATGATGAGATGGCTGAGGTATATTATCCTAGAGTTCGCTCCATACTAAAGCCTAGCCCTATCCCAGCAGATATTTTGGCGTCAGAGTACTACCGCCTAACACGTGTCACTCTAGAACAGGCGGCAAATGCAGGTTTGCCTGGAAAGCTATTGGACATGAATCTCGACTGGGATGTGGTTCGCCAAGAAATTTCTGGAGAGCGCGTTTCTTCTGCGATCGCTGGCGAATTTTTATATGGAAATAATAGCGGCTGTAAGAACAGCTTGGATCGCAACTATCTGCTACAGGCAGAACAGAGCGGATTTGTTCAAATCTTGCCATTACATATAGTGACAGATATCTACGAGTTGCCGGAACATCGCTATGCAGTTTTTTGTAATCAAATCGATGAAGGCGGGAATGTCATACAAAAGCTCACCTTTACGAGTAGGCACGTTTTTTTAGCGGCTGGTTCGATGGGAACGTCAAAGCTTCTAGTGAAAGCAAAAGTTAAAAGAACGCTGCAAAACCTAAATGATGCTGTGGGAGAATTCTGGGGTAGTAATGGTGATAGTCTTGGTCTTAGAGTTGGTCTACCACCCACTAACCCCACTCAGGGTGGGCCATTAAGCGTTGTCATTGAAGATCATGCTAATCCACTTGCACCAACAGTCCTTCAGCCATATCCACAATGGAATGAAACACGGCAAGATAGTCTCTATTCATTAGGAATTACTATTGGTTTAGCAAAGGGGAGCTTTCAGTTTAACCCTTTCACTAATAATGTGCGATTGAATTGGCCTATATATGATCCGGAGATTGTTCAGCTACGTCAAGCAGCCTTGGGAACATACCAAACACTTAACCAAGCTAATACCAACAGTACATATCAGCCTACGACTGCTCGTGTTTCAGATCAGATCACGTTGCATCCGCTCGGTGGTGCTGTACTTGGAAGAGCCTGTGACCTTTACGGTAGAGTTATAGGCTACAAAGGTTTATATGTTATGGATGGTGCAATGATTCCCGGCTACGCTGGATGCGTTAACCCTTCTCTTACCATCGCTGCTCTTGCAGAACGGTGTATCGAGCGGATTATTGCAGATGATTTTGCTTAAACACTTATTTATCTGACTCAACAACCTGATTGCTAAAATATCGATCGCGCTCTGCAAATCCTGCGATCGCTGTGTGCAGTGTGAGATATATGTGTTCATTTCCAATTCTCTGTAAAAGCTGTGATCGCTTAAGCTGGGCGTAGAGATCCTGTTTGACGCGTGCCATTGCAAAGATGATGTCTCTAGCAGCTAGTTCGCTTTGCAATTCTGCCAAGGTGTCGAGGGCGGTGATGTCAACTTCAGCGATCGCCTCTGTGTTCAGTACAAACCACTCTACTGGAACTGCTTCTGCCTCGATTGCTTCTAATGCTCGTCGCTTAAAGTTTTCGGCATTGGCAAAGCACAAGGGAGCGTCATACCGATAAATTACCAATCCTGGAATAGTTTTAGCTCCTTCCCAGTCTTCGACATCGTGTAATCCTGGTAAACCTGGCACCTCTCCCAAAACTGCGTCGTGGGGGCGTGCCACTCTAGCAAACAAATCAATGATAGATAAACCTACAGCAACGGCAACGCCAACCAAAATATCTGTCAGTAAAACTCCAGCTGTTGTAATTAGAGCCAGAAACAGTTCACTGCGCCGAAATCGTCCTAGTCTGATAAATTCCGGTACTTCAATTAATTTTGTAGCAGCATAAATAACGATCGCTCCCAATGCTGCCTTGGGAAACTGCGCCAACAATGGACGCAAAAATAACAGTACCAAGACAATAACAACCAGAGCCACTAAGGAGAAAACCTGCGTCTTGCTTCCCAATGAATCTCCGATGACAGTGCGGCTACCACTGCTACTGATAGGAAAACCTTGCATAAATCCGTTTCCCAAATTTGAGGTTCCTAACGCCAACAGTTCCTGATTAGCATCAATTTTGTAATGATTGCGGGTAGCAAATGCCCGTGCTGTGAGTACGTTATCCGAATAGCCAACGATCGCAATCCCTACGGCAGCCGCCACAAGTGATAAAAATTCTTGAACCGCTAGGTTGGGTACAGCAAAATGAGGCAAGCCGGCTGGAATCTCTCCAACCACTGCAACACCTCGCTGCTCCAAATCAAAGAGTGCTACAGCAGCCGTTGCCAGCAACACCGCCAATAAAGGGCCAGGTGCCGTGCGAAAGCGACGCTGAATCGTGAACAAGAAAAACAAAACTAGAACTGCTAAAATCAGAGTCGGCCAGTGAATGCGATCAAGCTTGTTGAGGAATTCACTTACTTCTCCAAAAACAGTGCTTGCCTCAATATCAATGCCACCAATTTTACCAAGCTGACCAGTAATCATAATAACAGCAACTCCTGTCATATAACCTGTCAGAATTGGTTTAGACAGTAAATCTGCTAAAAAACCTAGCCTGGTAATGTAGCCAATTATGCATATAAAACCAACAATTAAAGCCAGCAGAGAAGCGAGACTTGCATAGTTACTACCATTTGCCGCTACTAAGGGAGCGATCGCTGCTGCCGTCATTACCGCCGTTGTCGATTCTGGCCCTACCGAAAGTTGAGGCGATGAACCCAAAAGGGTATAAATTATCATTGGCGGCAGAATTGCCCACAACCCCACCACAGGTTCCACACCAGCCAACTCACCATACGCCATGCACTGGGGAATCAAATAAGCAGCTACTGTTACACCCGCTAGTACATCCCCTCGCAACCATCCTCGCTGATAAGACAGCAATCGTTTTAATCCCGGCATTTGTAGAGGGATGGCTTTATATGTTTTCAATTGTGCGTTCACAGACTATATTCGTGTTTAGTTTGAGAAGAGGTTAAGGATAGGTTAAGCATTAGATAGATTGTATCTTTGAAGTTATTAAATTAACAGAAGGCGATCATATATTTTGCGCGATCGCGCAAAATCTACAGTTAACCCTTACCCAACTAGAATAAGTTCAGGATGCTGGGTAGGAAAGCAATATGAATACATCTGTTCTGAATCAGGTGATTGAGCAACTGAAAATTATGAAGACTTGCAGTGTGCTTTGGCTAGTACAAAAATTCGAGGTGTTCCAGGCAGACAACTTTTACGTTTTGCAGGTGCAATACCACAGGATGACATACAGTTAATACGCGAAGCAATTGAACACAACTGTGAACAAGTTGACGCTGATGAGTCGTAGATATTCTTTAGGATTGCTGTATGACCATTTCTGTAACACAAACCAAGCTGCATCTCCATCGGCAACAATTTCCAGCTTTAGCAAATAAAACTTATTTCAACTACGGCGGTCAAGGCCCGATGGCGAAAGCATCTATGGATGCTATTACTCAAGCCCAAGCCTATATTCAAGAAATCGGCCCTTTTGGTAATGCAGTCGGTAAATGGATTGGGCAGGAAGTGAAAGCCACAAGAGTTGCGATCGCATCGGAACTAAATGTACAACCACAAACAATCACCATCACGGAGAATGTAACTGTTGGGTGTAACATTGCAATGTGGGGTATTGACTGGCAAGCTGGCGATCACTTGCTCTTATCTGACTGTGAACATCATAGCGTTGTGGCAATTGCTCAAGAAATTTCCCGTCGGTATGATGTCGAAGTTACTACCTGTTCCTTGATGCCTACTTTGAACGAAGGCGATCCTGTGACGTTAATTGCCCATCACCTTCGCCCCAATACCCGTTTAGTGGTTTTAAGTCACATTCTCTGGAATACAGGTCAAACTTTACCTCTTGACAAAATTGCAGAAAAATGCCGAAAAAATAATTCTTTATTACTGATAGACGCAGCGCAATCAGTTGGTTTATTGCCTTTAAATTTAACTGAATTGGGGGTAGATTTTTATGCCTTCACAGGGCATAAATGGTTATGTGGCCCTGCGGGAATAGGAGGTTTGTATGTACGCCCAGAAATCAAAGCCAGCCTGAAGCCTACTTTTATTGGTTGGCGTAGTGTTATTACCGACAGTCAAGGAATACCTGTAGATTGGCAACCTGATGGACAATGTTATGAAGTCGCAACATCAGATTATCCTCTTTACGCTGGGTTGAGAGAAGCGATCGCCATTCATAGGCAATGGGGAACAGCAGAGGAACGATATCAGCAAATTTGTCGTAATAGTGAATACCTATGGCAGCAATTGAGGACACTACCGGATGTTAATCTTTTGCGAACCTCACCACCCGAAAGTGGTTTAGTCTCGTTTCAACTCACTCATAATCACCCCCAGTCTCATCCCCAACTGGTGAATTTTTTAGAATCACAAGGATTATTTATTCGGATCATTGCCAATCCGAATTGTGTGCGTGCCTGCGTTCACTATTTTACACTTGAGTCGGAAATCGACCAACTGGTTGAGGGAATTAGGGAATGGTTAAATGCTAATGGTTAGTGGTTAATTTTTTACTACTAACTACTATCTACTATCTACCAACTTCCCTTATGCTCAAACATCTCTAATTAAATATGGAACGTCCAATTTTATATATAGCAATCACCAATCACGGTTTTGGTCATGCTACTCGGATCGCGGCTGTTGCAGCAACTATTCAAAAGCTATGTCCAGAAGTTCTGCTCATTTTGGTGACCACTGCTCCACGGTGGTTGCTAGAGTGCTATATTGAGGGCGATTTTATCCATCGTCCCCGTGCATTTGATTTGGGTGTTGTACAAGCAGATAGCTTGACAATGGACAAAGAGGCGACATTGGAAAAGTTGGTAGAGATTAAGAAGAATCAGCGTTCTATCATCGCCTCAGAAGTTAACTTTATCCGCCAAAACCGCGTTCACCTGATCTTGGCAGATATTCCCTTCCTTGCTGCCGAAATGGGTAAGGCTGCTGGTATTCCCTGTTGGATGATGAGTAACTTTGGTTTTGACTTTATCTACCGAAGTTGGGGCGATCGCTTTATCGAAATTGCAGATTGGATTAGTGATTGTTACAGCAAGTGCGATCGCTTATTTCGTCTTCCCTTCCATGAACCGATGGAAGCATTCCAGTATGTTACAGATGTAGGCTTAACAGGTGGTTCTCCTCGTTATTCTGCTGATAAAATACGAACAATGTGGGATATCACTGCGCCAGTTGAAAAAACTATATTACTTACTTTCGGTGGCTTGGGTTTGCAACAAATTCCTTATGAGCGCCTACAAAAATTTTCAGACTGGCAATTTATTGCTTTCGACCACTCAGCTCCAGATTTATCTAATGTAGTTAAAATCAGCGACCATAAATTCCGTCCTGTAGATTTGATGCCCATTTGCGGTCGAGTTGTTTCTAAACCTGGTTACAGTACTTTTGCAGAAGCTACTCGTCTAGATGTACCGATTGTTTCTGTAACTCGTGATGATTTTGCAGAAGCAGCTTTTCTATTACAAGGTATTTCTACTTATAATCAACATCAAATTCTCACTCCCTCAGAGTTTTTTGATGGTTCCTGGGATTTTTTACTCCAACCACCCCAGCCGCCAACCTCCTCGGAACTTATTGCTAAGGATGGTAACGAAGCGATCGCTCATGCAGTTGTCAAATACTTTGGTGAATGATTCATGAATGAACAATAATACTTAATACTTAATTGCTAATTACCTTTTGTCTATTAGTCATCAGCAATTAACTACTAGGATTTTCTCAACACAAGACGTTCACCTCTCAAAAAAATTGCTATAGATTATAAATAATAAAAATCTCCAACTCTAAACAAGTGGAGATTTTTACCAAAATATAAGTAACTAAGGCAGATGACCCTGATGACTCTGTAGATACCGAAAGTGAGTAGTTCCACTCACAATCAAAGTCTAACCATCTACTAGCATCATAACAACCGCAAATACCACTAAACTACAATAATTAATAAACTGCTATCTCCGTAATAACCGCTAGTGATGAAAGCAACTAACGAAGAATTTCTTTATCTAGAACTAAACTAACCAAGAATAAACCTTAAAATTAATGAAAATGCAAGCTGGTACTTGCACCTCAAACTTAGTATTAATACTAAATTTTAATTATGCTATGGCTCACTACCAAAAGCTACTGAGAATTTCTACCACTGGCAAATCTTTGTATAACATCACTCCCAAAATCGAAGCGATTGTTTCTGAATCGGGAGTTGAAACAGGCCTTTGTACTTTATTTTTACGACATACTTCTGCAAGTTTACTTATTCAAGAAAATGCTGATCCTGATGTACTTAGGGATCTTGCAAATTTTATGTCAAAGCTTGTACCGGAATTAGCACAGTATATTCACGATGCTGAGGGGCCTGATGATATGCCAGCCCATATCCGTACGGCTCTAACTCATACCTCAGAAAGTATTCCAATTAATCGAGGTCATTTAGTTCTAGGAACTTGGCAGGGTATTTACATCTGGGAACATCGTCAACACAGCCATACAAGGGAATTAGTTGTGCATATTTCTGCTTAGTCATAGAGAACGGGGAACAGGGAAAAGGAAAACAATGTGTGTAATTAATTCTTTCTGAGTACCTATGATGTTAACTGTTAATGACTAACAACCAATGACTAATCACTAATAACACATGAAAATTGCCGATTTAATCGCCTGGTTTGAAGAATGGGCAAATCCATCTTGGCAAGAAAGTTGGGATAACTGCGGCTGGCAAGTGGAACCAGGAGTATTACAAGAAGAAGCACGGGTATTGGTTTGCCTAACGCCTACTTTAGCAGTCATGAAGGAAGCGATCGCCTATCGTGCAGCTGGCATTCCTGTAAACCTAATTTTTGCCCACCATCCTTTAATTTTTAGTCCACCTAAATCTCTACGTGGTGGTGATCCGATTGCGGAGATGGCACGGTTAGCATTTACTCACAATATTGGTATTTACAGCGCCCACACTAACTTTGACCAAGTGCAAGATGGTACTGCTGATGTTTTAGCTCAGATTTTGGAACTAGAGCAAGTCTTTCCTATAGTCACTACACAACCAGGTTTGGGATACGGACGCGTTGGCAATCTACAGCCTTCTATTTCACTAGGAGAGTTAATGGCAATAATTCAAACCCAACTTGCCCCTCCTAATTTGATTTACTCACCAACACTAGATTTAGAACAACAAATTGATAGAGTTGCTGTTTTAGGTGGTTCTGGAGCAAGTTTTATCTCAGCAGTAGTCAAAACAGGCGCTCAAGCCTATCTGACTTCTGACTGCAAGTTTCATCAATTTCAAGAAAGCCGCGATCGCGGTTTGATTTTGATTGATGCTGGACATTATGCTACAGAACGCCCTGCATGCGATCGCCTTGTGCAAAAGCTTCGTTCTTTAAAGGTTGCATGGGTACAATTAAGCCAACAAGACGAAGATTTTCGTTTGTTTTATCAATAAATTTATTTTCGTAATTTTCCACGCTATGTCCGCATTTTGAAAAGAAATCCACCGGAATATACAGCAGTGAGAACGATGATGCAATAATTACACATTTATAATTTTACGAAATTTTACTATAACCACCAGTATAATTTGTTATAGCAAATAATAAATTTCAACTTAAATTAATTTTGGCTTTTGATATTAATAGTAAAGTTTATATAGCCAATGCCTATTCTGCTACACCATGTGACTTTAGTCACGTACTTATGTGATGTACAATCACTAGCTTTTACTGATCCATATCAATCAGAGAAAGATTGAAATATTCCAAAGTTGAGGAAAGAAGTTGCCAACTATGTTTTAATCACCATGATTCGCGCACTCGTTGAATCTGCTTTCCAAACAGGGTATCTTAGTGTTGAATCCGAAGGTCTTCTCTATCAAATGGTGGCGATGAAGAGTTACCAGCCGGGAGATTTAACTGCTATTTCAGCGCTTTTAGATGCTGTTCGTGCAGGTCGAATTAAGCGGGAGGCTTCCTCAAATCTGGTGATGAAATTTCCCAAGTACAAAAAATAGAGATAATACCTTAAAGTAGAGCATTATTAGGCAGCATTGTGAATTTGCAGCTAGTCGAATGTCAACATATACAAAAAATGTAGCAAAGAACTATTTAGAGTTGTTGTTTAAAACCATGAAGGACACGAAAGAATAAGCTAAGATCATTTACGTAGGGATAAAAGTAAAGCCAAGTCCCCAGACTTCCCAGCAATGCCAATGAATACAAGTAGGCAATTTAAACAACCGCGAACCAAACTTGTTTCTAAGTATCTTTTATTACATAATGATACTAAGGATTCACTAGTGGCTGTGAACCTGGTCAGGTCAAACCCTGAATTATGTGACTTCTATGAATGAAAACATTTCCTAAATGACCTCAACAAATAAAGTTAAACTGGTGCAGTGAACAAAAATAAACGTTATGACCCAAGAGTTCCCTAGAACTGATAACTACAACCAAGTCTTGGACTTGGGTCAAAGAGAGCACTTTTAGAGGTTGTTTTGCAAACCTACCTATATTTAAGTGCTATCCATATGGGAGTAAAACCCAGATGTCAACAGATTTAACCAAGTTTAGAAAGGCAGAAGCTGTAAATGCTACACCGCAAGATTTATCAATTGTGTTGCGATGGGCGGGAAGTTTGTATTTTCTTGCGGGACCAGCAACGCTGGATTGAACGCGCCCGCATCATCGATATAGAGGGAGATTTAGTAACCCTGCGTTATGAAACAGATGAAGAAGATGAAATTTGTTCTTGGGAGGAGATGGTTCGCCTAGAAAGTATTGGTGCTATTACCCAAAAACTAGCTTCCGTACCACGTGGTAATGTAGAGCCTCTCCTGACAGAAGAATGTCCAGAAGCTGAACGTATCCGCAATCGTTACACTGACTCTAATCCAGATTAACTGGGGATTGGGGATTGGGGATTGGGAAGAATCTATTTCCTAGTCCCTAGCCCCTTCATTTCCACGCTCAAAAGCAGGGCAGTAGCCGTCCAAAGTTACTTTAAAGTTAAATAAAGGGGACGCGGGATTCCAGCACCGTTGTCCCCTTTGATGTCTACAGGTACCGCAGCACTCTACATCAGACAAAATAAAGCGATCACTACTTTGGTTGAGAAGCTCTCGTTGCGACAGCCCTCGCAATACTAGTTCTTCTCCCTGCCAACGGGCTTCAATCAAACCAGTATCAGCAAACTGCCGCCAGCGTGGATCGGCTGTAATTGCATCGGGAAGAGCAATAGTTACTACCGTATCTAACTCTGTAAGTTCGCCTTCATAGTTAGTTTCGGGAGCTGCTGGCTGTAAAAATGTTTCTCCGATCGGAATTTCTACTAATACTCCTGCTTCTGGAGAATGGACGTGATAGCGATTCTGCAACTCATCCAAACTAGTCAGATCTGCCAAGTAGGTAGGAGAACCGTGGACAAAAATGACGTGCTGCGGGCGTAAATTGTGAATTAATTGAGTAGTACCAGGGCCATCGCTATGTTGAGCAAGGAGATAGTTTTCAACAGTAATAATTCCTGGGAATTGGTAATTATTGTTAATTTTTATCTCAGTTTTTTCTGGTGAAAGAATCAGCCAAGGGCCTGTATCGGGTTGGCAATATTCCCTCAAATCGACTGTAGAGTCGGTGAGGACAATACAAGGGTATCTACCGACACGATCGCGCTGTCCAGGTTGTAATCGTCGCACACGCGGACGTATGCGTTCGTCCCAAAATAAGGGTTGATGGCGAGCAAAATTCTGTACAGATGGTGGAAAATGAGATAGTAATTCTAAATAAGTATCGCAGCCTACAGCCACAGTACCATCTACCCAGATATCCAGATCGCGACCTGTAAAGTGGTGGTGACTGCGTAACAGCATTAATAATTCTTGACCTAAACCCAAAGCAGGTGTGGGCAAGAGTACAGAATAAGAGTCGGCGATCGCCCGGTTAACTCGTTCTGCTAGTTGATTTTCTTGGTTGCGACGGTGAGGATGGCGAGCTGTGCCATAGGTACCCTCAATAATTAAGGCATCCAACTCCAATCCTCGCAGTTCTTCTAAGCGCAAACCTTCCACTAATCGGGAGTTAGACAAGAAAAAGTCCCCAGTATACAGTAGCTTGTAGGAACGCTGTGAAGTGGTATAGGTAAACAGTACCGCCACTGCTCCTGGTAAATGTCCAGCAGGAAATAGTTCTACTACTAAACCATCCTTAACCTCTACAGGCGATCGCAAAGGTAAAGCTTGACAAAATTGGGAAATATCTTGAAGGTTTTGGTTTGGCCAATTCAAAGGCAATAACTTGCTAGTTACCTCACTAGCATAGATTGGCAACAGCGGAAAGGCTTGATGTAGCGCTAGCAATCCCCTGGCGTGATCTGCATGAGCATGACTTACCAAAACAAAATCAGCAGGCAGAGGCGAACGTCCCCGACGTGCAGGTTTAGCAAGCCCCTTCATTAGAGATGAGATATCTGCCAAACCACAGTCAAGTAAGATGCGGTGCGGCCCCATCCGTACCAACAGACACACACCTTCACCACTATGGTTTACACCGTAGGGTAAACATTCTAATTCATGAGACGCTTCCCCTGTATCAATTCGAGAGGATGCCGACAGGCGATCGCTCATGCTCTCCTCCCCTCTAACCTTATTTTTATGAATATTTCCGACAAGCCAAGTAGTATGACGAAGATTTTGCTCACCTTACCTGGGGCTAATTTCACAAAGTGCGCCCCTACACCCTTGGAATGCGGATTTGTTATTGGGGAGGAAGCCTCCACGGAACCCGCCTCGGTTCCAAAAAAGTGGGTTATTCAAAAGCCCTAAAAATAACAGGACTAGGGGCGGTTGGCTCTTAATTTTTTCTCATTAATGTGCAGAGCCATTGCCGTGGTAATTATCTGAATCGTAAAATCCATTTTTTGTGCCAAAGAACAAGCACGACACAGTAAAGAGAACTGTTAATCCAGCTAAGATTAGCTTTACATCCATTTGCTTGTAGCCCTCTACTAAAGACCTTCTTCTATTATGTATGTAAGTGATTCCGCTACAGAGGATAATCACTGGATATTCCCTACCATGCTTGGGTGGATTGGACAATGGGTGAATCTACTGTAACCAGTCCGATTGTAGAACTTTTCCACTCACCTGTCTATCAAAATTTTGGCGCAGGATCTCAAAACCAGATAGGACTTACACACTGAAAGCTTAAAACCTAGATCCCCCTACCCCCCTAACCTTCAGGAAGGCAAAGTCTACAGAAGGGGGAATTTCTGAAGCCTCCTTTTTAAGGGGGTTGGGGGATCTAAGTGCGTAACTGTTGCCAGACACAAAGCCAAACTCTTGCTTTCCACTAGCAGAGCTTCTAAATTTCAGTAGATTCACAATAAACTATCAGATAATGTTGTTATGACTTCTGCACAAGTTCCAGTTGAGAATTTAGTACTTGTTATTGGTGCAACAGGCGGTGTAGGGCAACTAGTAGTAGGTAAGTTGCTAGAGAAGGGCTTTAAGGTTCGTATTCTGACACGCAATGCTGCAAAAGCTCAAAAGATGTTTGATGACAAAACAGAAATTGCGATCGGTGATCTGCATGATCCGACTAGCTTTTCACCAGCAATGATGAACATCAGTTACATCATATGTTGTAGCGGAACCACTGCCTTTCCCTCCGCTAGATGGGAGTTTGAGCAGACACCCAATTTGATTGAATGGATCAAGCTGTTGTCTAATCCTGAATTCGCTCAAACAAAAGCCAAAAATAGTCCTGCAAAAGTTGATGCCGAAGGTATTAGCAATTTGGTACAAGCAACACCTCGCAACCTAAAGCGCTTTGTTTTTGTATCTTCCTGTGGAGTGCTACGTAAAGATAAGTTTCCTTACAGTATTCTCAATGCCTTTGGTGTACTTGATGCTAAACAAAAGGGTGAAGAAGCTATCATCAATTCGGGATTACCTTACACCATCATCCGCCCAGGAAGGTTGATAGACGGCCCCTACACATCTTACGATCTCAATACTCTACTCAAAGCAACTACAGAAGGCAAACTTGGTGTAGTACTGGGAACAGGTGACAAACTTACAGGTCAAACCAGTCGGATTGATGTGGCAGCAGCCTGTGTAGAATCCATCCAAAATTCCAATTGTGAAAGAAAAGTGTTTGAAATAGTTAATCGAGGAGCGAGGCCTTCTGTTATTAATTGGGAAAAGTTTTTCTCTGAGTTAAGCTGACCTCATCTTTTCTGACTCGTTAGTCGCTAAATAATACCAATTTTAAAAATAATCGCTATATGTATAGCAACTATCTTGAAAGTTGCTGCGCATCTGGCGCATTCTTTTCTGGAATTGGTATAAGTCGCACTGTATATTTACATGCACTAATATGACTTGGAAAAAACAGGAGCTAAAAAGGTAGTGCGCTCTGAGGGGTTACACGCCAGTTCACCATCTTTGAAGAAGCACGGAATCTAATCAGGAAATTTAATGTGCATTGAGTACAGAACTCAAATCAATAGAGGTAAAAATGATTATGGCTTCCAAACGAGATAAGTCTAAAGACGGGTTAAGAAACAAACTAGAAACAGCTGCTTTGACTGGGTTCAAGCCTATTTGGAACTTTATTCAAGGCAACCCAAGTCTTGCAAAAAAAATTAACAAACTTCTCATTAATAATGCTATTTATAAAGTTCCGACTCGTCCTTATCCGTTTAGTACAATGTCTCCCTACACTTCATGGGAATCATTAACAGATCGCACTTACTCTGGTCTTCATTTACCACCTCTTGATTGGAAGCCTTTAACCGATAAAAATTACATAGGAATTAATTTGACTCCAGCGGAAAAGTTTGAACAAAATCTACCTTCCGTAGATGATTTAGCTATTTTATATAAGAAAACAGAAGAAACTAAATACTCACCTAAATCTACGCTGATTTTCCCCTATTTTGTTCAGTGGTTTACCGACAGTTTTTTACGAACAGATCGCAAAGAAGCCCGTAAAAATAATTCCAACCATCACATCGATTTATGCAATGTCTACGGGTTGAACCCCAATATTACTCATTTGTTGAGAGCTTATCAGGGGGGCAAGCTAAAAAGCCAGATTATTAATGGAGAAGAATATCCTCCTTTTTACTATGACGAGAATGGGCAACCCAAGGAAGAATTTAAAGGGCTACCTCATGTTTACACCGATGAGTTCATTCCAAAAGCAGATAGTTTTCCCCCTGAAAAAAAACAAACATTGTTTGCAATGGGGTTAGAAATTGAACGGGCAAATGTACAAATTGGCTATGTAATGCTCAATATTCTTTGCTTAAGAGAACATAATCGTCTGTGTGAACTTTTGGCAAAAAAATATCCAACCTGGGATGATGAAAGGCTTTACCACACCGCCAGAAATATTGTGATGGTGGAAATGTTAAAAATTGTTATGGAAGATTATATTAATCACATTACTCCCTATCACTTTAAATTTTTCGCCGATCCCCTTGCCTTTACTAATGAGAAATGGTATCGCCAAAATTGGATGTCGGTAGAATTTACCTTAGTCTATCGTTGGCATAGTATGTTGCCCGATCGCATAATTTATGACGGTCAAGAAGTTCCCACACCCGCTACAATGTGGAACAATGAAATGATTATCAATAAAGGATTGGGAGCTTTATTTGAGGAAAGTTGTTCCCAACCAGCAGCGCTACTAAGCTTATTCAACACACCTGAATTTTTAATACCTACTGAATTAGCTAGTATTCGTTTAGGTCGCACCACAAAAGTAAGAAGCTATAACGACTATCGCGAGCTATGTAAATATCCAAGGGTAACTAATTTCGACCAGATTAGTAGCGATGAAAAAGTAAAAAGAGAACTACAACGTTTGTACGGTCATGTAGATAATCTTGAAATGTATGTAGGACTCTATGCAGAGGATTTGCGACCTAATTCAGCCCTACCTCCTTTAGTCGGACGACTAATCGGAATTGATGCTTTTTCTCAAGCTTTAACTAATCCTCTATTAGCAGAAAATATCTTCAATCCAGAAACTTTTTCCCCTGTAGGTTGGGAGGAAATTCAAAATACGAGGACTCTTTCGGATGTATTAAATCGTAATGTCCCTCAAGGTCAAACCTATCGAGTTTCATTCTATCGTCAGGATTGGCAACTAGTCTGATTAGTAAACAACTCACGGTAATTATGGATAAGAAGTTATTTACAGAATATCCAGAACAGGATGAGCGCAAATATTATGATCGCTTGGTTGAACAAGCCAAAAAACGCATGGATAATCTTTTTCAAAATCAAGAACGAGCGCTCCGAGATACCCATGCCAAATCTCACGCTGCTGTAAAAGGCACGCTCGAAATCTTTGATATTGATGAGGATGCAATTAAACGCGAATTAAATCAACGCGCTTCATTGAATTCTTCACAGTTAAATGTGATTTCTCTGAAACAAGGCTTGCTAGCACAACCCAAACAATATCCTGTTTGGATCAGATTTGCGAATGGGCGTACCAAAGTAGAGCATGATTATGTCTCGGATACACGCTCAATGACAGTGAAAGCGATCGGGGTTGAAGGAGAACGGCTCACACAAAGCCATGAGTCGAAAACCCAGGATATTATTACTCAAAATGCCGAGATATTTTTCATCAAAACCATTAAAGACTACTACGGCTTTTTCAGTGCTGTAGTTAAATCGGAAAAAGCAGCACTCAAATGGCTTCTGCTACATCCCAAACAATTCTTGGCACTTAATAAGATTACGAAACCGACTCCCCAGAGTTTATTAACCGAACGATATTGGAGCGGTTCAGGGTATGCTTTGGGACTTAATCCCAATTTTGATGACTCCCAGACTGGTTTAGTTCCTGTTGAATATCCAGTTGTGGTTAAATATGCATTTACTCCAGTTTCACCTGAACTACCCCATAATAGGATTCCATTCCAAGAAAGACCAAAAAGCGATCGCGATCGTGCCAAAGCTCTGGCTGCAAATGGCACTCAACCAGACAACTACTACCGAGATGAGCTTATTCAAGCCCTCGCCAAACCTGACGCCCATTACTGTTGGGACTTTGGCATTCAGTTTCAAACTAACCCTAAGATGTCCATTGACGATGCCACGATTGTCTGGCGAGAAAAAGAATCACCTTTTTTCACAGTAGGTCGTCTTACTGTAAAGCACCAAATAATTAATTTTGAAAAACAATACGATTTCTGTGAAAATCTACAGTTTTCTCCTTGGAACGGACTTACTACTCATCGTCCAGTAGGTGCGCTCAATCGGTTACGCAGTTTTGTGTATCCAGTTGTAGCATCCTATCGCCATCAAAAGCGAAGTCTTGTTTACCAAGAGCCAACTGGACATGAAACTTTTTAAATTTCAATAGCGTGTATTCTATGGATTCTACGCTAAAGCATAAATGCCAACACAGTAGATTTAGTTTTCACTACATAGCAACATGATGGAGAGCGATCGCTCTCCATTCTTTTTGTCTCCTCAGGACGACATACCAACTCTCGCGCTTATCTATCATCATTTATTTTCTTTACAAATTTTAATAATTAAGTTACAATTATTTACAAAAATAGCAATCATCTAATTTAGGAAGTATTTATGCGTACGAACGGTTCTATGGTTGACGATCAGGGTAAGATGAACAATTTTGCGATCGAGCCAAGAGTTTATGTGGATGCCCAAGGCGATCGCACTGGCTTTACTCCCTATGCCGAGCTGCTTAATGGGCGTTTAGCAATGATAGGTTTTGTATCGTTAATGGTGCTAGAAGCGTTGACAGGACACGGTGTTTTTGGTCTTCTAGGCAACTTATAAAAAAATAAATTTGAAAATTCAAGATTCCCGATGTTTTGAAGAAGTCGGGGATCTCTGTATGTTAAATACATTAACTTTGTTTAATTCTCTACGCTCATAAATTAACCTGATTAACTTACAGTATCTTTTTGTCTGCTGACGGCACATTTCATCTATTTGAGCACAATTATTTGTAGGGGTGGGTTTAGCAGATATCCTTTTGGTTTGAGCTAGAAATTGAAATAAAATCCGCCCTTACAGTATTGTATTGTGTGGTCTATCCATCTAAAAATGGCTGTAAGTCAGCACTTTTAAGTTAGCTGATTACCAATCTGTGTTACTCCTATTGTTAGTTGATATGTAAAAGCCATCCATTAGGTGGAGTATTTTTTTTAACTGAATAGGCTAGTCTACTTTTGTGGCTAAAAAGTAACACAGTTAATTATGAGTAATGCGCCCAAAATTGACCGCCAAAGAGAGCATCAAGCAAATGAGCGTACATTTTTGGCTTGGCTGAGGACTTCAATTGCGTTAATTGGTTTTGGTTTTGCGATCGCACGATTTGGTTTATTTCTGCGTCAGCTTAGTTTTACCCTGACACAACAACAACCAGATTCGCATCCCTTATTTAACTCAGAAAACTTAGGTATTAGTTTGGTAATTTTTGGTATTATTACTATCGCTTTTGCAGCTTGGCGATACAATCAAGTTCTATGGCAAATTGAAAGAAGTGACTATCAACCCATGCGATGGATAGTTTGGATGATAGCTGGAGTTGTAATGATTTTCGGATTTTTTAGTCTTCCATTACTGGTTATGCGAACTAAAATATCTCCACAAAGAGGTTTAAATCAGCCGTTATCTCGTAGTTTACGCTAATTATTAAATTTTAAGACTTGTGATAGAAAAGTCAGAAGAAAAATTTATAAGCAATATCTCCATATTTTATTTTTTCAAATAGAAAGATTGTTAATTAGAAATTTGTAACTTTAATCAAGAATTTCAAATAAGTTTATAGGGTGAATTATGGCTTTAACTACTTCAACAATGCTGCCAATTGGCACTCAAGCGCCAGATTTTAACTTACCAGATGTCATTTCTGGAGAGACAATCTCACTTTCTACATTTGCCAATAAAAAAGCTCTATTAGTGATGTTTATTTGTAGGCATTGTCCTTTTGTCAAACACGTTCAAGCAGAATTAGCAAAGTTGGGTAAAGATTACTTCCAAAGTGAATTAGGTATTGTGGCTATCAGTGCTAATGATGCTAAAAATTATCGAGATGATGCTCCAGATAGCTTAAAAGCAATGGCAGATGAGCTTGGTTTTCAATTTCCCTTTTGTTATGACGAAAGCCAAGAAACAGCAAAGACATATACAGCAGCTTGTACCCCTGATTTCTTTTTATTTGATGGCGATCGCAAGCTTGTCTATCGCGGACAATTGGATGATAGCCGTCCGAGTAATAACAAACCGGTAACGGGTACAGACTTGCGTGCTGCAATTGAGGCTGTGCTAGCGAATCAAGCTGTAAATCTGGATCAAAAACCAAGTATTGGTTGCAATATTAAATGGAAAATAGGGAACGAACCTAATTATTTTGGTAGTTAAATACAGTTAAGCTGAATTGAAAATCTGCTTAGGAATTAATTATATAAATATCCTCTCCCGTAAAATCACATGACGAGAGAGGATATTAACTACTATTTGTTGGAGCTATCAGTTACGGATTTCTAAATTGAGAATGTAACATCCCAGTTGGACTTTTTCTGCCCATAATTCGTATTCGACTCGTAAATTTTCTGGTAATGGGTGTCCATTGAGCGTTAAATTACTAGTAAAATTACGTAAGCGAATAGGTTGGTTAGGTTGCAGTGATTCAGTAGGCAACCAATAACGAGTAATACCATAAACACCCTGTTCCCAAAAATGACGGTAACTTAATTGACCATTACCCTGCATTGTCATAGTAACTCGATAGGGGGAAATTTCCAGCCACAATACTCTGGGACTATAAGGATTAATAATTTCTTTAGAACTGTTAACAGCTGGAGCCGTCAACAGTAGGTGAAAACGCTCACTATCTTTTTGGTATAAAGTCGCGGCGGTTTCGACCACAGACCAAACAGGTAAGTCTGTGGAAATTAATGATAGGCACACGGGCTTGCGGTGGTGAGTCAGCATGGGAGCGATAGAAGCTAAAAGCAATGAAATACAAAGTAATCGGCAGGTTTAAGTTAGGAACTGAATCGCAAAATATGCTTCATATTAACTGAACCTGCTGAATTAGAAAGCTAGACAAATCAAAGTAAAAACAAGTAATATGTCGGATTAGGAGGTTTTGGTGAGACTTTTGCTCTAGTTAGCTTAGTTTATAGTGAATGACAAAACCTCATTTGTCTTGTGCAGTAAACTGAGCGCCTCAAATAGTTTGTTTTTTGCAAGACTAGCAGGCAATAGCTACAAGATTGGTCTTTTTAGGCTTGCTAAAATTTGGCTTACCTGATGTTTGTGAAAAGAAGCTTTGCTTCGATTCAGAAGTTAATCTTCTCCTCGGAGTAGGAAAATAAAGCCAAAGATACATATTAAATATAGTCTTAGTGTATATCAGTAATTTTCATAGAGCAGAAAGCGATACGATACTAGCGAGGAAGTAACTAGCAGTGAGTTTTACCTTTACCGCTTATTAACTTCCGGTGCAGTCACAAGTCAGTTTATCCTAATGTCGCCTTCTGTTATTACTGTAGAAACTAAAGAAAACTTTTCTCAAAACTTAGTTATCGATCAAACTGCTTCTAAGTTAAGTTTACAAGGTCGTATCCGTGTTCCAGGAGATAAGTCTATTTCCCATCGTGCTTTGATGTTAGGCGCGATCGCTCAAGGACACACCCAGATTCAGGGACTACTATTAGGTGAAGATCCTTGCAGCACCGCTAGTTGTTTTCAGGCAATGGGAGCAGAGATTTCGCCCTTAGACGCAGAATTGGTGCAGGTTAAAGGAATCGGTTTGGGAAATTTGCAAGAACCAGTTGACGTATTGAATGCTGGGAACTCAGGCACAACAATCCGATTGATGTTAGGACTTTTGGCATCCCATCCAGGACGCTTTTTTACAATTACAGGCGATTCTTCCTTGCGATCGCGTCCTATGTCCCGTGTTGTTAAACCTTTACAACAAATGGGAGCGGAAATTTGGGGACGTAAAGATAGCTCATTAGCACCCTTGGCAGTGCAAGGACAAAATCTCAAGCCAATTCATTACCATTCTCCTATCGCCTCTGCTCAAGTCAAATCCTGTATTTTGTTGGCAGGTTTAATGACTGAGGGTAAAACTACTGTTACAGAACCAGCTCTTTCTAGGGATCACAGCGAAAGAATGCTCAAGGCATTTGGAGCGAAACTGGATATTGATGCCGAAACTAACAGCGTAACAATTAATGGCCCCGCTCAACTCATTGGGCAAACGGTAATTGTTCCTGGGGATATCAGTTCTGCTGCCTTTTGGTTGGTAGCTGGGGCAATTGTACCCGGTTCAGATTTGGTAATTGAAAATATTGGTGTTAATCCCACTCGTACAGGCATTTTAGAAGCTTTAGCAATGATGGGAGCTGATATTGAGCGAGAAAATGAACGAGAGGTGGCTGGCGAACCTGTTGCTGATTTACGGGTGCGTTCTTGTCGTCTGCAAGGTTGCACCATTGCTGGGGAGATCATACCCAGGCTGATTGATGAAATTCCGATTTTAGCAGTAGCAGCAGTCTTTGCCGAAGGGACAACTGTCATTAAAGATGCAGCCGAATTGCGAGTCAAAGAAAGCGATCGCATTGCTGTAATGGCTCGGCAGTTAAATAAAATGGGAGCACAAGTCACCGAGCTACCCGATGGGATGGAAATTACTGGTGGTACTTCTTTGATAGGTACAGATGTTGATAGCTATACAGATCATCGCATTGCCATGAGTTTAGCGATCGCTGCCCTTAATGCTACTGGTATCACAAACATTCATCGTGCAGAGGCCGCTGCCGTTTCCTATCCAAATTTTATACCTACGCTGCAACAAATTTGTAGCTAGCTACGTTCGCATTAATCCTTATCTTTGGAATGCGTACATTGCTCGTCTTAATTGAAAAGTTTGAAATAGGGTTACCTACCCTATTTTTAATTTTTAATTTTCCACGGAGAGGGGGGGATTCGAACCCCCGTTGAGTTTCCCCAAAACGCATTTCGAGTGCGCCGCATTCAACCGCTCTGCCACCTCTCCAGATTATGAAGGATTATATTTTTTTACTAGGCAATCTCTTCAATCTTAGCATGATACGAAGACAAGTGTATGAGTGTGTAAATGAGATTATGTTCTTGGTTTTGGACTTTACAGGTCAGTTTCGGAACCTAGTTTTTGATATTTTCTTTATTTTGCGATCGCTGCTTGAGATACTAAAGCATAATATACCTACAAAACTGAAGTTTTATTTTCTGTTCCTTGAATAAACGTTTCAAAATCACCGTTGAGAGTCCATTGAATTGCCCCATCTTTTCCTGTAATGTATAGTCTAGTCTGATCTTTACTCAGTTCAGATAAAGCTTTTTGGTCAATATTAGTATTAGATGTGATCGCGACTTGTGGCTGTAAAGCAACAACTAATTCTTTGAAAGACTCACCAGGACACCATAATACTTGTGGACGCGGTAATTGTCCTGTTTTTACTAACCGACGTATTTCTACAGGTTTAAGATTGCCTACGAGTAACCAAGTTTGACCCTGAATTTGCATCTGCAATATGGGCAATCCATTATTAATGTATTGCACAACTATAGAATTGGTACCGACAGTTTGACCAACTGATACAGGCTGGTAAAATCCTTTTTGCTTTTGTACTTCCTGTTGAATTATCTGGCTAGTAATGGTACTTTCCGATGGAGAAAAATAGTCATAAAAAACTTTAATTGGCAAACTTTGCAGAACTTCCAGCCAACCGTTGTTACTGTCTGGTTGGAAATTAGAAGCGATCGCCCAATCAATTTTATTTACGCCTTGTTGTTGCAAAAACGGTACTATTGTAAAACGTCCTGTCCCTTCATCACCACTATTAACTAAAGCTATCTTCCCTCGGTCTTGAATTACCATTACTGGTTCTTCACCAGCCGCCAACACTGTAACCCTAAACAAAGTGTTAGCAGAATACCACCCTGGAATTAAGACCAATCCTATTGCAGTCAAAAGGGCAAGCCACCAGCGTTTTTGCCACCAACGTACAATCCAAACTAATGCAATCAATCCATAAACTGCTAGTACCTGCCAAACTGCTATCTTACCAATAGCAAAAGAATTTCCTGGTAGATTGCTAAAAAATTCTACTAGCTTAATCAACCAATGACTAGGATAATATAATATCCCAGCCAAATAATTTTCAGTATTAGGCACAATTAACCCTGTTAAAGCATTGATAATTCCACCTATACTAATAACCGAAATGAAAGGCGTAGTAATAATATTTAATATTAAGCTATAAATTGGTACAACCCCAAAGACAAATAGTTGGACTGGTAAAGTCCAGATTGTCGCAGCTAAAGGAACAGCAATTAAAGAAGCGATCGTTCTTGGTAGCCATTCCAAACGTTTAGTTAATGGTGGTACAGTTACTATTAACCCTAACGTTGCTAAAAAACTTAGTTGAAATCCTAAATCCCAAATCCATAAAGGATTAAATAATAATAATAAAGTAGCAGCAAGCAGCAACAATCCTAACTGCTTAATCTTTCGTTTTAATCCTAAACCAATTAATACTGCAAATCCCATTACTACAGCTCGCAGTACTGCAGGCTGAAAACCTGTCAAACATAGAAAAATAATTAACGCCAAACTGCCCAAAGTAACTTGCAATACCCTGTTGAAGCGCTTAGTTAAACTCAAGACTACACTCAGGATCAAGGAAGTTTGAAATCCAGATGCTGCTAAAGCATGAGCTAAACCAGCTTTGACAAACGCATCGCGGATATAGTATGGCAAATCAACAGCCTTGCTGCCTATAACCATAGCACTAACAAGAGGCCCTTCCGGAACACCTAACCAACGTACTTGCGATCGCACAATTTGTTCACGGATTCGCCACCATCCCCACTGATTTTGTTCATCATTCAATATATTTACAAGTCTTCCAACAAAACCAGCAAAGGCTCCCTCTTGCTGAAGGAATTTTTGAAAGTCAAAAGCACCGGGGTTTGATGGCGGTTTTGGCTTGTATAAAATGCCAGTTACAGCAACTTGTTGACCGGGGTGTAACCCAGTAGCCTGAAGTATAGGCACTGTTACATACAACTTACCCGTTACACCCTTACTTGCAGCTGCCGCTCCTTGATCGTTTTTTACTTCATCAAGTTGAGTCGCTTCTAACCAAAACTGTCCTCGTTGACTGCGAGTTAAGCGTGGTGTACTTATAATCTCACCACGGACAATAAAGAGTTGTTCTTGATTATTATTCTCTGCTGGAACAAGCTTACTGATATCGTTTGTTCCTGGTTGAGGAATCCTCAATTGAAAATAGAAAGTTGCTAACAAACCTAACGCGCCAGCAATTAACCATACTCTTGCATGAGGGGAAAATAACACAAATGGTGGTGTATTAGCCTTTAATTGAGTGTTTGGGGTTTTTTGCCGGGCTTTGGATGGATTTAATCGTCGTTTTCTAAAAATAATTGCTCCCACAATTCCCAAAAGCATTACCCAAGCACCACCCCAGGGAACTGCTGTGAACAGTAACCCAAGAATATAGCCAAGACAGATAATTACACCACTTGCCTGAATCATTGGAATTTTTGCAATAATACCTGGCGATTAAAGTTACGGCTACAAAAATGTAGACGCCCTCAGGGCGTCTACAGTCTAAAGGCACAGAAAGATTTTGGCAATAGCTAAATCTATAAAGACAAACCTAACTTCAAACCCAAAATAGCATGGAGAAACATCAGAAAAAGTGCAGTACTGCCCAAATAGGCGTGAAGGTTGCGTAAACCAGGTTGATTGCCTCCAAACTTACTGAAAGCAATTGCAGAATTGATTCCCAGTAAAACTAATACACTTGAACCAGTCCAAAAATGAGGACTTTCCATAATAGGTTGACTTTGCATGACAAGAGATAACACTCCACCCGTGAAACCTAAAGCCATAAACAAAAACATCCATGGTGCTATCTGGCGATGAGCGCTGCGACTTTTAATCGCAGTATCTTTATCTTCAACCAATCTTCCTCGCCAACCCGTAAACCCTACAACAATTCCCATTACAAACACTACAATCCCCATCATTAGAGGATGTCCCCAGTGGACTATCGGTTCGGGAATGCCTAGACTGCGAAACCAAGCAGCGATCGGTTCCAAAATCTCAGTCAAATTCACCATTTATATTTCACAGCCTTCTCAGTATTTATGCTAGTGTCTATGCTTTTAGATTAACCTAAGTAGCTAATCAAACATTAATTATTGTTGTAAGCTTTTGAGAAAATCGAGCTTTACTGTGAATTTATCAGCAAAATAATCAGCAACCTCTGTGGAAGTCAGTGGTATTACCTCTGTTCCATGCCGAATTGGCTGTAACGCTACCCCTAAACTGCAATGCGAACTGCTGGCCTTTCTGTACACATACCTGGCATTCATTCCAGGTATCTTAAAGTATTTGCCTATTGGTAATTCTTGAAAAGTCGTCATAACGCTCAAGATTAAGATTCAGATGTGAAATTTCTTCCTAATTGTATTGTTCTTACCTGTGCTGCATCTTGCCATCAAATAAGACTCAAACATCTGCTTTTTTCAGCAATGGAAAACCTAACTTTTCTCGTTGTTCAACATACAATTGTGCAACCTTGCGTGCTAAATGCCGAATCCTCCCTATATAGCGAGTTCTTTCCGTGACTGAAATTACTCCTCTCGCATCAAGCAAATTGAAAGTATGCGAACACTTCAACACATAATCCAAACTAGGTAATACCAGTCCCCGCTCTGTCAATTGCAGTGCCTCTTGCTCATACATATTGAATAGCGTGAGCAACATCTCAGGATTGGAAGCTTCAAAGTTATACACACACTGCTCAATCTCTCCCTGGAGGTGAACATCACCATATGTGATGTTGTCCGTCCAGTGGATTTTAGTCATTGCCTCCACTCCCTGGAGATACATCGCCAAACGCTCTAATCCATAAGTAATCTCTATCGATACAGGACGGCAATCAATCCCTCCGCATTGTTGGAAATAGGTAAATTGAGTAATTTCCATCCCATCTAACCATACTTCCCAACCTGTACCCCAAGCTCCAACCGTCGCATCTTCCCAATTATCTTCCACAAACCGGACATCGTGGTCTTCTGGGCGAATTCCCAAAGCTCTCAAGGAGTCTAAATAAATCTCCTGAATATTGTCTGGCGAAGGTTTAATCAGCACTTGATACTGATAATAATGTTGAAAACGATTGGGGTTTTCGCCGTAGCGCCCATCTGTGGGGCGACGACAAGGTTCAACGTAAGCGACTGCCCAAGGCTCAGGCCCCAGCGCTCTTAGAAACGTATGAGGATTCTTAGTGCCGGCTCCCTTTTCAATGTCGTAAGGCTGGGCAATCAGACATCCGCGATTGCTCCAAAACTTATGCAATACTTCAATCACCGACTGAAAGTTCACAATAAACCTCTTTAAGTTAACCTTGCATAAACCATTGTTGCGTAATCTTGGTTCAGCAGATTATTTGTAGAGGCTCAAAAAAAGTAAAAAATTTTCCTGTGAAATAGTTGACAGTGAGGAGTAGGTTAGTTAGTATAGTTAAGTGCCTGATAAGCGTCCGCTGCAAAGCGTCGCTCGAAGGAAGCCGAACCATGAAAAGATTATAGTTTGAAAGCAATTATAAGACACAAAGCCTGCGGGAGTAAAGAAAATAAAGACCGAGGCTAAAGGTCGAAAAAGAAATAGCCAAG
>NZ_JAYKTT020000022.1:0-43882 GCF_038404745.2 Chlorogloeopsis sp. ULAP02
TGTTCGTTCTGCTTCGCGTTTAGGCCAAAGCGATTTGGGTGTGAATCGTCAACGTGTAGAGACAATTAGAGCAAAGTTAAACGAGATGCAACAAAACCGTCGTTAGCTAGAGGGGAAGGTATGCCTCAGACTATAGGATAGTCAGCTGTTGTTTCAAAAAATGACAAGTTATGAAGGCAGTAATCCCACCCATAACAGTTCCACCTATGGATCGTTATAACCAGGAGTTGATTGAAAATCTTCATCCTCCAGATTGGGTTAACCCAGAACCAGCCTCTTGCTATAACTTGGTGGTGATTGGTGCGGGTACTGCTGGATTGGTGACGGCAGCGGGTGCAGCTTTGTTAGGTGCCAAGGTGGCTTTGGTGGAAAAGTACCTGATGGGTGGCGATTGTACAAACGTGGGTTGTGTACCGTCAAAATCAATGATTCGCTCGGCGCGTGTAGTTGCGGATATTAAGTATGCGGAAAAGTTTGGCATTGGCACTTCTTCCCAAACTGACATTGACTTTCCGGCGGTGATGGAAAGATTGCGACGCGTACGCGCAGAAATTAGCCCCAATGATTCTGCCAAGCGATTTCAGCAAGAGTTTGGAGTAGACGTATTTTTTGGCCAAGCATATTTTTCTAGTCCGAATACGGTACAAGTAGCACAGCAAATTTTGCGCTTTAAAAAGGCAGTAATTGCTACTGGTTCATATCCTCAAAAACTATCAATTGAGGGCTTAGAAGAAACAGGTTATTTAACTAACGAAACCGTGTTTTCCCTAACAAAACGACCAAATCGCCTAGCTGTCATTGGTGGAGGTTATATTGGTTGTGAATTAGCTCAAACTTTTTGTCGTTTAGGTTCACAAGTTATTTTGCTGCAAAGAGGCCCTCGTTTACTAACTCACGAAGATGCAGACGCAGCAACAATTATCCAAGCAACATTTATCAGTGAAGGTATTCAGTTGATTCTGGAAGCCAATATTAAACGCGTAGAACGTCAGGATACAGAAAAAATTATCTGCTACGAGGTAAACGGACAGCAAGAAAAACTTATAGTAGATGACATTCTTGTAAGTGTGGGGCGATCGCCTAATGTTGAAGATTTGAATTTAGAGATTGTGAGTGTCAAATTTGACCAAAAACAGGGGGTAATTATTAACGATTATCTCCAGACAACTAATCCCCGCATCTACGCAGTGGGAGATGTCTGCATGAAGTGGAAATATACTCACGCTGCGGATGCGGCAGCCCGAATCGTAGTTCAAAATTCGCTCTTTTCTATTTTGGGATTGGGACAAAAAAAACTGAGTTCACTAACCATGCCTTGGTGTACTTACACCGATCCAGAGATTGCCCATGTTGGCATCTATCCCCAAGAAGCTGAGAAAAAAGGCATCGAAATTGATACATTTCATATTCTCCTCAACACCGTAGACAGAGCAATTATCGATGGTGAAGCGGAAGGATTTATCAAAATTCATGTCAAAAAAGGCACCGACAAAATTTTAGGAGCAACACTAGTGGCACGTCATGCCGGAGAGATGATTAACGAAGTTACTCTGGCAATGACGAATAATTTGGGATTAGGAGCGATCGCTAAAACAATTCACCCCTACCCCACCCAAGCAGAAGCGATTCGCAAAGCTGCCGATGCCTACAGCCGTAACCGTTTGACTCCTATGGTGAAAAAATTAACCTCTACTTGGCTAGCGTGGAGGCGCTAGCCAGATAATAGTTCAATTAAGACTTTCCTGAAGGATCAGCAGCATTAACTAAATCTGGCTGTTCGCTAGCTGGACGCTGAATTACCTGTTCAGCAGTTGGTCTTGTTTGCTCTTGGAACTGATGAAGTTGCACTGGTTTACCTGTTTGTGCTGATGCAATAATTGCACGGATAATGCGAACATCAGCCAATCCTTCTTCACCAGATGGTTCTGGATCTTTACCAGTTAACACGCAATCTGAGAAGTAGACGATTTCTGCGGCGAATTGATCTCCGGCGGGAAAAGATTGTTCTTGCGTCTCGTTATTGATGGTAATTTGCTGCTTTAATTCTCCTTGATAGGAATATGCCGAATCCATCCGCAAGTCACCTTTGGTTCCCGATACTTGCAAAGTAGAAACTGGTGCAACGCCAAAGCTAGAAGTAAAAGTTGCCAGCTTATCACCAGGAAAACGTAGAATCGCACTAGTCATTTCGTCAGCTTCTTCAAAACGCTTTTCACCGTTATTAGCACAGAAAGCAACAACTTCTGTTGGTTCATCTTGAAATAGGTAACGAGCAGCATTGATACAGTAGATGCCCATGTCGTAAACCGTTCCACCACCATTGGAAATTGGTTCTAGCCGAACGTTACCTTCAACAACCTCCTGAGAAAATACAGAGTTAAAAATGCGGGGTTCACCAATTTTCCCTGATTTGAGAATTTCCACTGCCTGCATATTTGCTTTGTCAAAGTGCAAGCGATAAGCAATCATTAATTTGACATTATTGTCTTTGGCAGCACGAATCATTTGTTCACATTCTTGTTCTGTTACTGCCATTGGCTTTTCGCAAAGTATATGCACTCCGGCATTTGCTGCTTTCACAGTATATTCACAATGCAGATGATTGGGCAGAGCAATATACACTGCATCAGCTGCACCACTTCTTAAAAAGGCTTCGTATTCTTCGTAGGTGAAAGCAGGAACTCCATACTTTTCGCTCAGTTCCTTACGTTTGACTTCATCTTCAGAAAACAATGCTACCAATTCAGAGTTTTCAGCGTTGGCAAAGGCGGGTAGAACTGTTTCTTGAGCAATCCAACCTAGCCCAATCACAGCATAACGAACTTTGCTTTTATCGTTAGTTTGGTGTGTGTTTGTCATTTTTTTTACCTCCAGAGGCAAAATTTACGTTTATATAGGACTCATATTTGATTTTTGAAAAACACGTAGGGTGTCTGCTTGCGGAGCGTAACGCACCGTTTTCAAGGGTTGGGTGCGTTAGACTTAATTTTTTTCAGTAATCAAATCGGATTCGTATATACTTGCTAGTTAATTGTGAAGTTTATTTTCTTTTAAGCAGATGCTCCTACTGTTTGTTTGAGTAAAGATTTTGCAGCAGCAATAATTGCATCTGCATCTATTTTGGCGGCGTGTAGCAATTCTTCCGGTGTACCTGAGCCAGGCATTTCTCGTACTGCCAAGTGAACGACTCGTAACTTTGGCCCTGCATAATTAGGTGCAGTTTCAGTACCAGCAAAAGCTTCCAGTACTGCTGCGCCCAATCCGCCTTCACTCCAGTGGTCTTCTACTAAAATCAAGTTGCCGTTCGTATCACTAACTGCTTGGTAAAGAGTTTGTGCATCAATTGGTTTGACTGAGTAGAGGTCAATCACACGTATAGAAATGCCTTGATGATTAAGTTCTTCATACGCCTTCAGGGTTTCGTGTAAAGTTACACCTGCGCCAACAACTGTTACTTGGTCGCGATTAGAACTACGGATGACTTTACAACCTCCAATTGGAAATTCCTCGTCAGGACTATAAATCACTGGAGTTTTCATCCGGGTTGTTCGCAGGTAAACAATACCTTTGCAATCAGCCATTTGAGCTACCAATTTAGCTGTTTGATTACCATCGCACGGATAAAGGATGGTACTATTCCATACTGCCTGCAAAGATGCAATATCTTCTAATCCCATCTGAGAGGGGCCATCTTCACCAATTGATACGCCTGCATGGGAACCCACTAGGTTAATATTGGCACGAGAGATAGCTGCCATGCGGATAAAATCGTAAGCACGGGTGAAAAAGGCTGCAAAGGTAGAAGCAAAAGGTTTGTATTTTCGTACTTGTAAGCCTACTGCTGCTGCTACCATTTGCTGTTCGGCAATGTACATCTCGAAATAGCGGTCTGGATAAGCCGCGGCAAAGTCTTCAGCATAAGTGGAATTACTGACTTCAGCATCAAGAACAACTACATCATGTCTAGCTGCTCCCAGTGCTTTGAGTGCTTCACCGTAAGCTTTGCGCGTGGCAATGGAATTACCCTGTTTGTAGATTGGCAGTTCCAATGCTACCGATTTATCAATAGAAGCTGGTTTAGCTTGAGTTTCGGGTTTTTCTACTTCAATTGTGATCTGACGTTCACCACCAAGTTCGGCGATCGCACCTTTGGCTTCCTCTTCTGGTAGTGCTTTACCATGCCAACCACCAATATCCTCAAAAGCTTTTACTCCTTTACCTTTGATGGTTCGCGCTACAATTGCTGTTGGACAGGCAGTATTTCTAGCAACTTCGGCGTAAGCTTCGTCAATTTCTGTTAAATTGTGTCCGTCAATTTCAATCACATTCCAACCAAAAGCTTTAGCGCGATCGCAATATGCTTGAGTATTCCACCCCAACATTGTTTGTCCACGTTGCCCCAAGCGATTAACATCAATAATGGCAACTAAATTTGACAGCTTGTAATGTCCTGCCAGTTCAAAAGCTTCCCAAACCGAACCCTCAGACATTTCGCTATCACCCAGCAGTATCCAGATACGGTAAGACAATTGGTCAAGATACTCTCCTGCTAAACCTACACCAACACCCATAGGTAATCCTTGTCCGAGGGAACCAGTGGCCACATCTACCCAAGGTAAGACGGGAACAGGATGTCCTTGCAAAGGACTACCAAACTGACGCAGTGACATTAACTCTGCATCAGAAATAGCTCCTGCGGCTTTGTATAAGGCGTATAGTAAGGGTGAAGCATGGCCTTTAGAAAAAATCAGGCGATCATTGTTGGCATAATCCGGATTGCCGAAGTCGTAACGCAGGTAATTCGACAATAGTACTGCCATTAAGTCAGCAGCAGACATTGAAGAAGTTGGATGTCCTGATCCGGCAGCAGTTGTGGCGCGAATACTATCTATACGAAGTTGCTGCGCTAGTTCATGCCATGCTTGCAGTTGTTCAGCGGTAGCCATAACCAAATTTCCTCATTGAGGCACAAAGTATTCACATTGAAAACCAGCACCAGTTGTCCACAAGCTAGGAAGCTGGCATTGGTTAAACAAAACAAGTTAGTAAGTAACTGGGCTTAAATAAACATAACAATGAGGTTTGTTAGTAGTGGTTGGATGATTTTACATACAACTACTAATAAACTACTAATTATCAGTTTTAAAAGATGCCATGAGAAGCAGGTTTCTCAAAGCCTACCTGTTATAATTTTTTTATTAAAAGAACAGAGTCTACTTTTGACAGATATCTTCCTTCTAAATTAAATACTGTTTAACATAACTCCATCCTCCTAGCGACTGAGAAGATTATGCACTTCTAAAAAATATTTTCTTGATAGATTGAACATAGAAATAATATGCTTTCAATTTAAAAACAATCTTAATTCAAATATGATAAATTTTGTTTTTTCGGAAAACTTTATTTAAAAGTATATTTATAATTTAGAGCCTCGCTCTCCTAAACTATCAGGACTTACGCAAAATACCTTTTTAACTCTTCTTACTCCGTATTACTCAGTATTCTCTGTGGTTTTATTATTCCGTGACTCATGCGTAAATTCTAACTATGTGAACATAGAATTATTGGAAGAGGAGACTCTAGTATTTCGTCATCTTGAAGTAAGAAACAGCAAGTACCTTTATCTACCAGTGCCACGAACTTATCGTTGTGGCAATTCTATATATTATCGCCTCCGAATCGCAATTGTGTAACTTGGTCGTTGTGATGGTTCTCTTTGAGTTTTCACTAATCTTAACTCATGGTCTACATATACATGCTCCAACAAGGGGGTGGCTAAATATGTTTTCTCAAATTTCTTAATAGTATTTTTGTCCAGATTTTCTAATTTGAGTGCTTTTGGTAAACCTCCTGTTTGTAAAGCTTGCTTAATCTTGGAATTAACTACATTTGTAAACCAATCATCTGCATCGTCAATATTCAGAGGAATTTCTCGATTCCTAAAAGCCTGGAAAATACCTACATTTTGAATCCGCCAATCATGATCGCAAACTGCATATTTTTGCATTACCATAAAATCATAAGTAGGTAACTTTGAAGTCACATTTTTCCAGAAAGAAGACTGTTGACCTGGTGCAAAACGAGCGATATTAGCGTACAAACCATCATCATGAAAAATTTGGTAAGATTGTTCGCGTATCCGTCCTGGTAAAATGTCATGAAAAGGTATGGTAGACCATACTGGTGTCCAAACCCCAAGTACAACTGGCAATTGTTCTTCAACTACAGGAAATGGATTACGCTGTATCAATTCTTCAAAATACGGCTGTAATTCCTCTTGATAAAATTTGACTTTAGTCTTTAAATTTTCTGCATCTCTATCTCTAACTAGTTCCAGTAGTTCATGTTTGAGTTCTTGTGTACTTAGATAACTAAATTTATTTCCAACTATAGTGGTGACCATTTTTAATAACACTCCATAATTTAGATAGTATAGACAGGACTTACGTATGACTTACGGAAGAATCAACCACAGAGAACTTAGAGAACACGGAGAAAAGATAGTTTTAGAGGAATTTTGCGTAAGTCCTAATAGATAAGAAGTTAACTTTAGTTGTAATTACCTAAAATTAATTACCAGCAAGGCAAATCATAGTCAAAAATAATTTTGAGGCTTACTCAACCGTATATATGAAGTCAGACTTATTAATTGAAGTAAGCCTCATGACATATAAGTGTAGGTACTACCACCAAATTCGATTTCCGTTTTCATCAACTCGCGCTTGCCGGATTACATCAGAAATTTCTTCGGCGTCTTTGACATGGTGGAGCGCCTTTTTTTCTCCATTTGGATATTCGACAATAAAGTAAGTGGGAACTTTAATCCAGTCTCCTGTAATGTCAGGAACATCTACAGCTACTTGTTTTGCTTTCTCTTCGATGTTTTGAGGGCGATGGGCAATCCTATCTCCTGGATTTACCGTTAAGTTTCTTTCCTTAACGTTCGGCTCTTCTTGGGAATGCCAATCTTCACTTACTGGTTGATTTATTGGACTGTCTATCTGACTATTCATAAAGCTATTTTTTGATGTGACTGTTGGTTTATGTATGACTACAATCACTCTAGACAATCAAAATTTTAATTGACTCTTTCGTCAGAGAGAGTTTGTTTTTAAGCAGATATGACGGACTGTCTTAAAAATAGGGCTGAAGGTAGAGGGCATTAGACACTTAGCGGTGAGGGAGTTGCAGCCTTAGCAGTTTCCGTTACGATATTACGGTTACTTTATCCCTGTAGTAATAACACCCTTTATTAATAATTATTTGTATATACTAAAAGTTTTAATATCTCTAATTTTTCAGATTTTTAACAAAATAATTGATTTATAATCTGAGGAATTTGAAGCTCATTCTTCTGATATATGTCTTTTGTCTAAAGTGCGGATAAGGGAACACTATGACAATAAATTTATTTGTTAAATCACCCGCGATCACACATAATTATTCCCTCTGGATTTCAACTATCCATAGTCAAGTTTGTAGATGTACAGAAATGACTGATAGCGTTACAAATTCGTTAGGAAGAATCGTTAGTAGTTGGTTGTGTATTATAGGAATTGTGTTACAGATTCAATACGTAATCACGTCTCTGCTTCCAAATCTCCTAATAAATACCGAAGAATAGTCAAGAATTAGGGGTGTAAGGGGATAAGGGTATAGGGGTGTAAGGGAACCCATAAATAAATTTAGGGGCTTGAAACAAGGACGCCGTATTTCGAGATACGTAGTACGAGAAATACATCTTCTTTTCTTCTCCATGCTTAAAAGCAGGGGCTTGCATCCTTTTCTTTGGGGCTAATCGCTTTACCCTACAACGCCACATGCTTTATGCCGGGAAACCCGTCCACCGCAGTGGCTCCCCTACACCCCTACACCCGCCCCGAAGGGGGGTGGTCACTATTGACTTTTTCCCTTAAATAGAGTATAAAGGCAAGTCATAAGAAAACTAAGTCAAAACCATACAACGTGAATATATCTCCATCTCCGACTAAACCGCGTGTCTTATCATGGCAGGCGGTTTTCTCGCAGTTAATGTTTATTTTCATGTACTTACCAATTCTGGTACTTGCTTTTTACAGCTTCAACAAGTCGCCTTATAGTGCTACATGGCAAGGGTTTACCTTCGATTGGTATCGCAACTTATTCCGTGATGAGCGGATTCTATTGGCTTTACAAAATAGTTTAATAGTAGCCTTTACTGCTGTGGGAATTTCAGCGCTGCTGGGGACTTTGATGGCAGTGGGATTGACACGTTATCAATTTTCAGGTAAGGCGTTGTATCGTGGTATTTCTTACCTACCGTTGATTATTCCCGATATTGCGATCGCTGTTGCTACTTTAGTTTTTCTTGCAGCTTTTGCCATTCCCCTCAGTGTATGGACTATTGTCGCGGCACATGTAGTGTTTTGTCTTGCTTACGTTGCTTTGGTTGTTTCTTCAAGGCTTACTAACTTAGATCCCCACTTAGAAGAAGCAGCACTGGATTTAGGAGCTACACCAGTACAAGCTTTTCTAAAAGTCCTATTACCCCAGCTAATGCCTGGGATTATCGCTGGTTGTTTGTTAGCCTTTGTCCTTAGCTTAGATGACTTTCTCATTGCCAGCTTTACAGCTGGTAGCGGTTCTAGCACCTTACCAATGGAAATTTTTAGCCGCATTAGAACCGGAGTCAAACCCGATATTAATGCTCTGAGCGTCATTTTAATCTTAGTATCTGCCATTGTTGCTTTCGTTGCTGAATTAATTCGCGCTTCTTCTGAACAAGAAAGTCAATAGTTAGTATTTAGTGGTTAGTGGTTAGTGGTTAGTAGTTAATAGGTTGCTTGTCTATTCCTCCCCTTGTCCCCTTCCGCGTCTCTCCCTCTCGCTCTCTACGAGCACTTGACAACATTAACCACTTCAGATTATTATTCCTTTACGAAGGAAAATCGTGTCCATATTTATTTTTATTTAAAAAGTTCTAGTTCTAAGTATAGGTATACAAATAAAATGGATTGATTCATCTGTAAGACCCGATGTGTGAGTAAACGCAGGTGAATACATCCTTATGTTTATTTATTTACATATCTTCAAGTAGATAGTACTGGGCATACTCTGGATAAAGATGCAATCTCCGGCACCAATATGCAAATCTGCCAAAATCTCAATTGCTCAAATCCCTTCAACGCTGATGGCAATAGATTTTGCATTAGTTGTGGACAAAGTAACTTTGGCGCATTGCTGCGAAACCGCTACAGTGTATCGAGATTATTAGGTGAAGGCGGTTTTAGCAGAACTTATGCAGCAGAAGACGTTGATAGACTTAATGCTCCTTGTGTCATCAAGCAATTTTTCCCACAAGTTCATGGTACTTCCGAGCGTACTAAAGCAGCAGAATTATTTAAAGAAGAGGCTTTTCGGTTATATGAACTAGGAGAGAATCACCTGCAAATTCCCAGACTGCTTGCCTATTTTGAACAAGGTACAAGTTTGTATCTCGTTCAGGAATTTATTCAAGGAGATACACTCTTAGCAGAAGTTCAGCAACAAGCCTTTAGCGAAGAACAAATTCGGGATGTTTTGGCTGATTTATTGCCAGTTCTCCAATTTATTCATTCGCGCAACGTTATTCATCGAGATATCAAACCAGAAAATATTATCCGTCGTCAAATTGATGGCAAGCTAGTATTAATTGATTTTGGTGGTGCCAAGCAGGTAACGCAAACTAGTTTAGCTCGGCAAGCTACGGTACTTTATACAGTTGGTTATGCACCGAACGAGCAAATGGCTGGATTTGCTTGTCATGCGAGTGATTTATACGCCTTGGGTGTTACCTGTGCGCGGCTTTTAACTCAATGTTTACCTATACGAGATGCTTACGGACAGATTCGCGATCGCCTTTACGATCCCATGAGTGGAAAATGGCTGTGGCGCGAGACTCTACAGGAAAAAGGTGTAACACTCAGTGACGATTTGGGGCAAATTCTAGATAAATTGTTGAAAAACCCAGCATCAGAAAGATATCAATCAGCAACAGAAGTTCTCAAAGACTTGAATCCGAAAAGGCTATCTTTGACATCACAGATGTTAACTCTTTTCCAACCAGAATTTCCGACTACAACGCCACAAACAAGTAACTTAGCTTTTACCACCGCCTTTACCACCTTAGAAACCTTTGAGTTTGAAGTAGTCACAGTAGACGCTGCTGCCAGGGTGATTAGCCGTAACCATCGCATCGCTAAGTACTATTCAGAATACTTAGGACACGCAGTAAATATAGAAATGGTTGCTATTCCTGGCGGTAATTTTATGATGGGTTCTAAAGAAGACGAAGGAAATGCTGACGAACGTCCACAACATCCAGTTTCCGTTAAACCTTTTTTTATGGGAAAATATCCTGTTACCCAAACCCAGTGGAGAGCGGTAGCAGCCTTACCCAAAATTAAACAATCTTTAAATCCCTATCCATCTAAATTTAGAGGTGCAAATCGCCCAGTTGAAAACGTATCTTGGCACGAAGCAGTTGAATTTTGCGCTCGATTGTGTAAAAAAACGGGACGACACTATCGTCTACCTAGTGAGGCAGAATGGGAATATGCTTGTCGTGCTGGTACAACAACACCTTTCCACTTTGGTGAAATCATAACTACCGAATTAGCAAATTGCAGTAGTGGCGACTCACCAGAAGCAAGAAGTAAACACCGCAAAGAAACTACTCCTGTAGGTCAATTTGGTTTAGCAAATGCCTTTGGTTTGTATGATATGCATGGATTAGTTTGGGAATGGTGTGCCGATCCTTGGCATAAAAATTACGATGGCGCTCCCACTGATGGATCGATTTGGGAAGCAGGGGGAGACATGCATCGGCGGGTATTACGCGGTGGCTCTTGGAGTTTTAGCGCGGAATCATGTCGCAGTACTAGCCGTAGCTGGAATGAAGCGGATGGTGGATTGCGGCTCTGTGGTTTTCGGGTTGTAGCTGCTTTTTTTGATCCTTAAATACGCGATCGCATTACTTGGTTAGAGCAGCACTAAAGATTAGTTTTTCTTATATAAATAAGAGAGGTAGAATTCACTACCTCTCTTATTAGGGAGATATGTCAATCAGTTAAAGCTCGTCAGCTTTAGTATCTGCTGGGTTTGTGAACGATAAAGCTGAGAATTTGGCACTGCTTGATGTTGTCAAAACCAACAACGCGGATGAAGAAGTTGGGATACTGAGAACGGCAAGCTTGAACTTCGCTCAGTACTTCTTGAGTGCTTCTAGCGTTGAACAAAGGTAGTTTCCACAGTGTCCAGTAATATTCTGTAGGCTCTGAGGTTTCGTTGAACTCAATCGCTGGGATATAACCTTGATTGAGGATGTACTGGATCTGTTTAGCGATTTGAGCATCGCTCAGAGGAGGCAGGTAAGAAAGGGTTTCGTAACGACGCTCTTTTGGTAAGGTTTGCATAGCTAATGATAATGAGTAGTAGTTTACATCAGTTAACAGTTATCAGTTACCAGTTATTAATTTTTTCACTGTCTACTGTTCCCTGTTGACTGTTTACTGTTCACTGTTCGGATCTGAAGTGGCTTGCTGTTCTGATTGAGGACTGGGGTTAGACACATTAATTTGCGTAATGCGCTCTAGATGCTGCCGACGGTGTTCCATATTGGCTTGTTGAATGCCAGTACGAACCATCTCCGGTAAGTATTCGGTGATTTCCTCTGCTATATGTTCTCTGACTGTCATGATCCGCAATGCCAAATCTGCTTTCTCTTGAAACAGGCTTTGAAGGTATGTTTCGCTGTCCTGAATCTTGTCGGCAGAAAAGCGTTGCAGCCAAAGTGCCAAGGGAGGATTTGTTTCACCGAGCTGATTTAACACTGTCTTTAGCGCCTGATAAGTCAGGTAGCTTTGCAGCGTCTTAGCTGTGTCTTTTGCAATTTGTTTTAGATTCATGCCTGACCCCAGCACCAAATAAGTAAAAAGTCAAGAGTAAAAAGTAAAAAGAATTATTTTCTTTTACCTTTTACCTTTTTACTTTTCACATGACGATCAGACGGTATCAACTGCCTCAAACTCGAACTTAATTTCTTTCCACAGTTCGCAAGCAGCTGCCAATTCAGGACTCCACTTAGCGGCTTCGCGGATAACATCGTTACCTTCACGAGCCAAGTCGCGACCTTCGTTACGAGCTTGGATACAAGCTTCCAGAGCGACACGGTTAGCGGTTGCACCGGGGGCGTTACCCCACGGGTGACCAAGAGTACCACCACCGAATTGCAGTACGGAGTCATCACCGAAGATTTCTACGAGAGCTGGCATGTGCCATACGTGGATACCACCAGAAGCAACTGCCATTACACCAGGCATAGAAGCCCAATCTTGGGTGAAGTAGATACCGCGAGATTTGTCTTGTTCAACATAGTTTTCGCGCAACAGATCAACAAAACCCATTGTGATCGCGCGATCGCCTTCCAACTTACCAACTACGGTACCAGTGTGGATGTGGTCACCGCCAGACATCCGCAGAGCTTTAGCCAAAACACGGAAGTGGATACCGTGGTTCTTTTGACGGTCGATTACCGCGTGCATCGCCCGGTGAATGTGGAGCAACAAACCGTTGTCACGGCACCAACGAGCCAAGGTGGTGTTAGCGGTGAAACCAGCAGTTAAATAGTCATGCATGATGATGGGCATGTTGAGTTCTTTTGCGAACTGCGCCCGCTTCAACATTTCTTCGCAGGTAGGAGCGGTAACGTTGAGGTAGTGACCTTTAATTTCACCTGTTTCCGCTTGAGATTTGTGGATCGCATCAGCAACAAACAAGAAGCGATCGCGCCACCGTTGGAAAGGTGCAGAGTTGATGTTTTCGTCGTCTTTGGTGAAGTCCAAACCACCACGCAAGCACTCGTAAACAGCACGTCCGTAGTTCTTCGCAGACAGACCCAACTTGGGCTTAATTGTACAACCCAACAAAGGACGACCGTACTTATTAATTTTGTCACGCTCAACTTGGATACCGTGGGGAGGCCCTTGGAAAGTCTTCAAATAAGCGACAGGAATCCGCAAGTCTTCCAAACGCAGAGCCTTCAGAGCTTTAAAACCAAACACGTTACCGACAATAGAGGTAAACATGTTGGTTACAGAACCTTCTTCAAACAGATCTAGGGGATAAGCAATATAAGCAATAAATTGGTTATCTTCACCCCGAACTGGTTCGATATCGTAGCAACGACCTTTGTAGCGATCTAGGTCGGTGAGCAAGTCTGTCCAAACGGTTGTCCAAGTACCAGTGGAAGACTCAGCCGCTACAGCCGCACCTGCTTCTTCAAAGGGAACTCCAGGCTGAGGCGTAACCCGGAATGCCGCCAGAATGTCTGTATCTTTTGGTGTGTAATCGGGGGTGTAATAGGTAAGTCTATAATCTTTTACCCCAGCTTGATACCCTGCTTTTGTCTGAGTCTTCGTTTGAGCGTAAGACATAATTCCCTTCCAAGAAGTCACTCTTTCTACTTACAAAATCTACGTTGCGTGCAATTTCCTCTTAACTCTCCTGCTTCCCTTGCTAAAAGGGGAGGATAGGAAATTTTTACCTTGGAGCGATCGCGCTTCAAAAATTAGCAGCGCTTTTCCCCAGATGGAAACTCTTACCAAGTCAGCACAAGAGTCACAGCCCTTGATGGCTTCAAGCGAGATCTTCCCATCGGTGTTTTTCCTTTGTAAAAGCGCACATTTGTATGCTTTTACCTTTCCTACATCCCAGGAGTAAAACTTAATTTTTTATTTGTTCCTCGCGCTCCAATCGATTTTTGGGGTGCCATTTAACTTCGCGATGTAGCGAGCACATGGCTTTTCTTATTCCCCTAGCAATCTCTCCCCTGCTTTCACTGACAGCGAAGAGTAGAGCAACAACTGCTTTGCTTCTGGGGACTGACTGGCAAGAAGTAGCTAGTCTCCTGCTTTTTCACACCCAAAACTCTCCCAATTAGTGGGTAGAGACCAGGAAAAACTTTAAATTGGCTTGTATTTAGAGGAGCAGTGAGTGAAACACTAATTGCATACCACGTAAATTTGTAACTTGTTTCACAATATATCAAGAATGTAATAAGTTATTCTTTCAATCTTCTTAACTTTTATATTTAAATTTTTTATTAAATACTGATTTAACATTTTGTTAAAGTTGCTTTACAAACTGTCAGTATTATGTGAGACAGAGAATAGAGAATAGAGTTGGGGAAACAGGGAAAGAGATTTTCATTCTTTGTTGTGTAATTTAATCACATGGGCGTCTTGCATTTATGCTCTTGTCCGCCAACAAATAAATTTCTTGGCTAAAAGCTAAAGTCAGTTTTAACTGACTTGAACTATAAGAGAGGAACTTAAGTACCCTACGGGAAGCCGCCCTTTGGGCGTCTACCAGGCGTTTTAGGGGCGAGGTGTAAGATGTGAACATAACTGCCGGATGTGATACAAGGCTGATGGACGAGGTTCAAAGACTCATCGACGAGTATCTGAGATTGATGGACGAGTTTTAAAGACTCATCGACGAATATTTGAGACTGATGGACGAGGTTCAAAAACTCATCGACGAGTATCTGGGATTGATGAACGATGTTCAAAGACTCATCGATGAGTGTGTGAGATTGATGAACGAGGCTTAAAGACTCATCGACGAGTATCTAAGATTGATGAATGAGATTCCAAGACTCATCGACGAGTATTAACATATCAAGAACCAGATGCAGCTTTAGTAATTTTACTTTTGCCGATCGCTTTAAAGCGTTCTCCTAATTGTTCGGCAAGAGTTTTTAAGCCAGGAGTCTTTTTCGCAGCTGTCTTGACATAGTCATAAACTGTCAAACTGCTGCTCATGGCTTCACTACCAACTGCCAGTAGAGTATCATCTACCTGTTCGGTGAGTTGTCGCATTGAAATTAACAGTTCGGTGAGTGTGGCGGCTAATTGGTAATCTCGGACAAATTCCTCAATATCAAAACTGGCTGGGAGAATGTCGGGGTTAGACTGAGCAGCAGTGATGCTATTGTTAACGAAAGCTAAACTTTTATCGCCCATTTTGACTCGCTTGCGCCGTTCTTCCGTGCTGAGTGTAATCAGAAAAGGTAGCTTTTTTTGAATTGTCTGTAGCGCTGCTTTGATTTCTTGGATATCTTCTGGCGAAAGCTTGGCTGTGATATTTTGGTATGCCATCGTATATTTACCTGGTAATGCTAGGAATTAAGTAGCAATGTTTTCTATGTTTAGGATTCCCGCAGGTAAATGCGATCGCACATTTTGTGGCAATGTAGAGAGCAATTGAGGAGCGATCGCGCCAAGTGGCACATACACTCAGAGATATTGATGCACTATGCAACTTTAAATGATGTTCCTAGCGTTTGAGGCTCTGGCAAAGGTTCACCATTTTCCAAAGCTGACTCAATCAGAAGTTCTAGTACTTCTTGAGTATTTTTGAGAGCTTCTTCATAAGTATCTCCGTGAGTATGACAAAATTCTCCCCATTCAGGAAGACTAACCACAAAACACTCATCTTCATCAGACCACTGAATAATTATCGTGTAGTGAGAATTCATTCTTGTTCTTCCCCTTGAGTCTTTTTAATTTCTTCTAACCTTTGAAGTGCATTATTTAACGTCTTTCTCCTGATAAGCTTTAGCATCATTTCCATCTTTACCTAATATAGTAACTCTCCCAGGTAACAAGGGATGATACCAATTAGTTTGGCTACCTTTACCAGTACGGTATGTAAATCCTGCTTGTAGCAACAAGCTTTTTAGTTCTCTGATTTTCTTAGGCATACACTCAGCTTACATTCATTGCACTTGAGTCAGCCTTAACTTTGAGAATCTTGTTTTCTTTTATTTTCTTGCTCAATGCGGCGCTTAATCGCTTCTTCTGCAATGCGAATATTTTCTTCTATTGGTGTACCATTTTCAGTTACCATTGGCCCATACCATGTTGCTTCAGAGTCGGGCGGATTACGGCGACTAAACAGAACCCGAATAGCCTCATCATCTTCTCGGTGTGCAAGTACATAAGCTATTAATTCCTTGCTAGTCATTGTTTCAAAATTCGGTTTCATTTAAAAATCTCCAGTTTCCGCTTGGGGGTACAATAATTTGAAGATTTTCGCCTGCCAAAATGTATATTTCTCTAGTTTGGATATCAAAACGAAATAGGTGAATATCTCTGTAGGTGTTAGATAACATTTGACAGACTCGCACACAGGCTTGTGCTTGTTCATTTGTTGGGTTTATTGTCTGTTCCTCAATTGTGACATAGATAATAGTAAGCCTCAGATGTTCACTAATTAGAACCTTAATTTGTGAAAAAAACTAAATTTATCTGATATTTTGCGGGTTTTACTAGAAACAGGTTGGGATTAGGCGATAATAAATACACTTGCCCATAAAAGCACAGTTATGACTTGCTGCCTCAATCCAGCTTGCCACAACCCGCCCAATCTTGATGGCACAATGTTTTGCTCTAACTGCGGTACTGGACTAGTAGTACTGAGAAACCGCTATCGCCCAATTAAATCATTAGGTGGTGGGGGATTTGGTAAAACCTATTTGGCAGAAGATATAGACAAGCTAAATGAGCGTTGTGTCATTAAACAATTTGCACCGCAAGTTCAGGGAACAGCATCACTCAACAAAGCCACAGAACTATTTGAGCAAGAAGCAAGGCGACTGCAACAGTTAGGAGAACATCCACAAATTCCGACACTGTTGGCGTATTTTGAGCAAGATAATCGTCTGTATTTAGTGCAGCAGTTTATCAATGGGCAGAATTTATTAGCCGAATTACAACAACAGGGAACTTTCAACGAGCAGAAACTCAGAGAATTATTACTTGATTTGTTAGAAATTCTCAAAACAGTCCATCAACATAAAGTAATTCACCGCGATATCAAGCCAGAAAATATTATTCGTCGCGGTGATCGGAAATTGGTGCTAATTGACTTTGGTGCATCCAAACAACTGACGATGACAGTAATGACTCAACCAGGAACAGCGATCGGTTCTTTTGGTTATGCGCCATTGGAACAGATGCAGGGTGGGAAAGCTTACCCAGCAAGTGATTTATATAGTGTAGGTGCAACTTGCTTTCACCTATTGAGTGGAATTTCCCCTTGGGAGTTGTGGAAACGACAAGGTTATGGTTGGGTTACTAGTTGGCAAAAGCATTTGCAGCAACCAGTAAGTCAGGATTTAGGGCGCGTGCTGAATAAATTGTTGCAAGAAGAATACCAACAGCGTTATCAGTCGGCTGAGGAAGTTTTACAAGATTTAAATCCCCCACCGCCACCACCTCCACCTGTAATTGCAACTCCACAAACACCACCCTCACAGCCTGTTACAGCACCTTCTCAACCACAAGCATTAACACCAGTAGCATCGACAAAGCCAGTAGTAACGCCAAAAATAGGGCTAAAAAACCTATCGATACAAAATACTAAGTTTAGAAAAAGATTACTGGTTGGAGCTGCAATTACCTTAGTAGGATTAATTGGAACTCAAATCTATGGTTACGTTCGTTACGGCTTGTTTCCAACTAGTCCAATATTTGTAGTTAAGAGCTTTCTCAGTAGTTTGGTGCAAGAAACAGGGCATTCCGACGCAGTTTATTCTGTCACAGGGCATTCCGACCAAGTTTATTCTGTCGCCATCACTCCAGATGGCAAAACTTTTGCTAGTGGTAGCGGTGACGGAAACATCAAATTGTGGAATCTAGCTACCGGAGAGCAAATCCGCACCCTCTCTGGTCAGCCCTACGGGGTTTATTCCGTCACCATCAGCCCAGATGGCAAAACCCTTGTCGGTGGTGGTGGTGGCGATGGCATCAAACAGTGGAATCTGGCAACAGGAGAGCAAATCCGCACCTTCACAGGACATTCCGGTATTGTTTATTCTGTCGCCATCAGCCCAGATGGTAAAACCCTTGCCAGTGGTAGTGGTGACGGAACCATCAAACTATGGAATTTGGCAACAGGAGAGCTAATCCGTACTCTTAGAGGACATTCTCAGCAAGTAAATTCCGTTGCCATCAGTCCAGATGGCAAAACCCTTGCCAGTGGTAGTATAAACAGCAATATTAAACTGTGGAATTTGGCAACAGGAAAGGAAATACGCACCCTCACAGCGAGTTCTAGATTTATACCCGTCGCCATCAGTCCAGATGGCAAAACCCTTGCCAGTGGTGGTGAGGTTGAGGACGGATTCTTCAGTCCCAACATCAAACTATGGAACTTGGTAACAGGAGAGCAAATCCTTAAATGGCCTTCCGGTGTGGCTGTTTCCCTCATCCTCAGTCCAGATAGTAAAACTGTTGTTAGTGGTAGTTCCCAGGAGATCGAACTATGGGATATGGTAACAGGAAAGCAAATCCGCATCCTTACAGGGCATAATGGCTGGGTTCGTTCTGTCGCCATTAGCCCAGATGGCAAAATCCTTGTCAGTGGTGGCGAAGACAAGACCATCAAAATGTGGCGGCTAAAGTAGTAAGTGCTGAGTTAGCAGTTTTGAGTATTTAGCTGGACACGCAAAAAGTAACCTAAACTAAAATCAAAATAACTTGCTACTAAATCCGAAAAAATTATGGTTAATACTTATGATGAAATCTTCAACGCTGCATTGTCTTTGCCTCCAGGTTTAAGAGCAATGCTGGCTGAACATTTGTTTAAAAGTCTGGATGCAGAAAATCAGGCAGAAATAGATGCCATTTGGGCAGAGGAAGCAGAGAAAAGGTTTCAAGCTGTTGAACAAGGAGAAGTTAATTTAATTCCTGGTGGACAGGTGTTGCGAGAACTCCATTCCAGGAGTAAGTAATGGCGTATGATTTTCATCCTGATGCCAAACAGGAATTAAATGATGCTGTTGCTTACTATGACAATTAATCCCGATTATTGTTCTCTTGCTGGATTCTTTTAGCGATCGTATCCAATTCCTAAGCCAATTTTTGGTAGCTAAACAGCACCTTGGATTGACTATGAAAATATAGCAAAAATCATCTTAAAATTAAGGAAAAGAAAGTCACTTTCACGCAAATTATGACTGACGAAGAACTCAAGCAACTAATTGAAAGTAATGCAAGAACTGCTCAAGCAATGCTTGATTCTATGGTAGAAGCAAGGCTAGAACGTCAAGAATTGCGCGAGGGTATACAAGAGCTTCGGTCAGGATTTACACGACTAGAAGATATTGTTGCCAGGTTAACTACTGTTCAAGAGGGTATTGCTAACTTATTGGCATCTCTAGATAATGACCGTTCTATGATATAAACAAACCACTCTACGGTTTAACATATGTCTTCCCCTGTTCTGGAAAAACCTACTAATTCTGAGAGTTCCTACGTTCTTCTCTACAATGTCAGTTGGGAACAGTTAGAACAGCTTGATGTTGCCCTTGCAGGGACAAGCGCACGACTAACTTATTTAGATGGGATTCTCGAAATTATGTCCCCACTTTCTGACGACCATGAGGATAATAAAAAAACTCTGGCGATGTTGCTGGAAGTTTATATGCGGACAAAAAATATCCGGTTTTATGGACGGGGAAGTGCAACTATAGGTAAGCAGGAAAACAAAACGCGACGAGAACCCGATGAGTCTTATAATTTAGAGACAAAAAAACCTATCCCCGATTTAATTTTGGAAATAACTGTCACAAGTGGCGGAATTAATAAATTAGAAATTTATCGGCGTTTGCGAATACCTGAAGTTTGGTTTTGGGAAGATGGTTTATTATCAGTTTATTGTTTACAAGGTGACAGCTATATAAAAGTTACTAGAAGTAATTTATTACCTGATTTAGATTTAGATTTATTAGCAAAATATGCGCAAATGGCTGACCAATATGATGCGGTGACTGAGTATAGTCAGAAAATAACTAAATAAATAGTAATTTTAGAAGAGATTTTAGTACAAATAAATGAAGCACGGTGTCAGGATGTCGGTTACTTAGCCGCATCAAAAATCTGTTGTGTGGTTAAATTTAATTGGGGAAAAGTGGGTGATGAAATCGCGGTGTTGCCTTGAAACGCAGTCATTTGATATTCACCATCAACTAATTCGCATACAAAAATAGTGGGTTGTTTGGGATTGCCGATGAACTTTCTTGCACCCAATGCAGCATAATCAGCAATCCAATATTCGGGAATGCCCATTTCTTCGTAATCCCTCAGTTTATTGTAGTAATCGTCGCGCCAATTAGTTGATACAACCTCAACCACTAGAGGAACAGATGCAGCTTGGCTGACTGTTGACTGTTTTTGAAAAAGCGGTTCATTGTCGAGATTATTAAGATTTAGCAGCAACACATCAGGCGAATAAGCAGTTTCAGCAGCAGGAGTTTTGACGAATGCAGTTTTGGGAATCCCGTAGGGTAAATTAAGACGATCAAACTCCACGGTTAACTTACGCGACAAAAACGCAATAACTTTTTCATGTTCTCCCGTTGGAGGGGGCATTTCAAAAATTACTCCCTTGTGCAATTCGTAGCGTTTACCATCGTTAGGATACCATTCGATAAATTCATTGAAGGTGAGTAATTTGGGTAAGGATTGTGTCATACTTTTACTTCCACATAACAAGTAAAATTTACCAACAACACAAAACTATTAGTCCTGATTGTTCTTCTCTTGCTGGATTCTTTTGGCGATCGCTTCCTCAATGATCCGCATATTCTCTTCTATAAGTTGACCATCTTCAGTAAACATAGAAGGATAGATAATTGCTTCGGAGTCGGGAGTACGGCGACTAAATAGAATTTCCAAAGCTTCTATATCTTCGCGATGAGCAAGCACATATTGCCTTAATTCTTTTGTAGACATTTGGGCAAAATTAGGTTTCATTGGCAAATCTCCAAGTTCCATCACGAAAGACAAGGATTTGCAGTTCATCACCTGCCAAAATAAACACATTGCCAGTTGTATCACTAAAACGGAATAGCTGAATGTCTCGGTACAAATTGGACAAGTACTGGCAAATAATCACACACATAAGTGCTTGCCGAGTTGTAGGATATATACTGTTTTCCTTAATTGTGACATAAATAATATTAAGCCTTACAAGGTTCAAAAATCTCGCACATATTGAGCCAGAGGCTCTAGTTTTCGTTACCAGGTTGAACCTGGTAACGAGGATTTGGAGATTCTACCACCAGGCTATTTGAGAGAATTTGAGAAAAATCACAAATTAGAGTTTAAAAAGTACGCTTCCAGGGAACACTGAAATTAACCTGAAGCCCGTTGAGGGAAAGGTTATAAAAACTGTCTTTAGAGGAAATTTGCCTGTGAAAGTGTTTTGCAAGCGTACTAATTTATTAATCAGTTTTACCTTGTTGAGCTTGGTAGCTTTGCCGAGTTTAAGTAATGTAGCGCTAGGAATTCCAGCAACTCCGTCAAAAGTTGATAATAGTACTCCACTACCAAAAATTCCTAATGTTAGTCCGCCTAAAGTTACCCCCTCTTACCCAGCAACTGCACCACCACGACAAGTAGATCCTTTACCCGACGATCGCGATGTACAAGAACGCATACAAGAAACTGATTATCGCGTTAGCGTCTTGCACCCAGATTATACAGGCAATCTCTGGGTGGCTTCTTGGCGGGGATTGTCGCGGATTGATCCCAATACTGGCAAAATATTGGCTCGCGTTAGTTTACCAAATCAGGCAATTGGTGCTTTAGCCCAAGATAAAGTCGGGCGCTTGTGGGTAGGAACTTATGAGGGATTAAAAAGAGTAGATCTTCAGACGAGTGAAATTACAGCGCAAAACTTATTTTTGCCTTCTAAGAGAGTTTTGTCTCTACTGGTTGACAAGCGGGGCTATTTATGGACTGGAACAGATAACGGTTTAGCCTTGATTAGCCCGGATCAAGGTTTGATTATGACTACAGTCAAAAATCTTCCTGGTGTTAGTGCAAATGCTTTGGCTTTAGATGCAGAAGGACAACTTTGGGTAGGAACGCTTGATGGTGTAGTGCGAGTGAATACGGCTAATGCCTATATTATGAAGCGAATTGACCAGTTACCAGGAACAAATGTGCAAGCCCTGGCTATTAGTCCGGAGGGTTTGATTTGGGCAGGAATGCCAAATAGTCTGTTGATAATTAACCCGAAAACTGGTATTGTATTACGATCTGTAACTCGCCTGCGGGGACGTGATGTAAAGGCAATACGTTTTGCTAAAGATGGTAGTGTTTGGGTTGGTACTAGTAACGGTTTGCTAAGATTAAATCCGCATACTGGAGCTGTACTAGACCAACAAGTCCCTGGACTTCCTTCTAGTCGTGTGCTTACTCTTGCCCTTGATGTCGGTAATAAATTGTGGATTGGCACCACAGAGGGTTTAGCTTGGCTAATGCCAAAAACAATCGCTGCAAAACCCCATTTAGCTTTTACTCGCGCGGTTAAGTAGGGAAGTTAGGTACTAGAGATTAATAAATTCAAGAATTGACGTTGTATGAAACGAAGAATACAGAATACAGAATTTAGAATAGTTCTGTACTCTGTATTCTTTTTTGTTAAAGAGTCTAAATACTAATACCAATTTAAAAAATGATTGCGATAGATGGATTCACGGAACCCGGACACAAAAGGCGATTCCAATCCAAAATCCAAAATGGTATAACCCCTAGACTCTAACCCCTAGCTCCTAATCGAAAATGGCACTCACCACGCAGCAATTAATTCAATGGAAACAACAGGGACGCCAAATTGTGGCGTTAACCGCTTGGGATTATGCGATCGCCCAACTACTTGATCTCGCTGGTGTGGATTTAATCTTAGTAGGTGATTCAATGGCAGTAGTGTTGGGGTATGAAACAACACTACCAATTACCCTAGAAGAGATGCTCTACCATGCTAAAGCTGTCCGTCGTGGGGTGAAACGCGCTTTGATGGTCGTAGATCTACCATTTTTAACGTATCAAGAAAGTATTCAACAAGCTATAAACTCTGCCGGACGTGCGCTTAAAGAAGCTGGAGCACAAGCAGTAAAATTAGAGGGTGGATACCCGGCGATGATAGAAACCATCACTCGTTTGGTACAGGCGGGAATTCCGGTAATGGGTCATGTTGGTTTAACACCACAATCAGTCCATCAAATTGGCTTGCGGCAACAAGGCAAAACAGAAGTAACGCGGGAGCGAATTTTACAGGAAGCGATCGCTCTTGAACAAGCGGGTGTATTTTCAATAGTGTTAGAGCATATTCCCACGGATTTGGCATTACTAATTACACAAAAACTCAGTATTCCCACGATTGGAATTGGTGCTGGGCCGCATTGTGATGGTCAAGTTTTAGTTACTTCTGATGTTCTCGGTCTTTCTGAAAAACATCCACCATTTGCAAAAATTTATACCAATTTACGTGAGACAATTACTAAAGCAGTGCAGGATTATAGTGTTGAAGTCAGAGAGCGGAAATTTCCAGAGTAGAGTATTAATCTAGATGAGTAAGTTTTAATACTGATTGTTGAAATTCCAAGATCCGCCAATGAGTATCTCAGACTAATAAATTAGCTTCCAAGACTCGCTGATGAGTATTTGAAACTGATGAATGAGGTTTTAATACTTGTTGATGAGTATCTGAGAGTGATCAATCAGATTGTAAGACTCACCAACGAGTATCTCAGACTGATGAATGAGCTTCCAAGACTCGTTGATGAGTATTTGAAACTGATGAATGAGGTTATGAGACTCGCTGACGAGAAGTCTTAAAAAGCGATCGCTACTTTTAAGTACTGGTAGATTTGGACAGGGATAGTAAATTTTGGATGTTGAACCCACAACTACTGATTACAGAAAAAGTGATGTGGTTTGTAAATTCTACTGTCCAAGAGTTGCTACTGTCTTGGAAGTAAATTGAATTTTGGGATCGGGCATAAACCTGTATCGCAGGTAAAAGCCTGCCGCGACAAACAAAATAATTAACAATGTACCAATTCCCATCGGACTAGGAAGCCAGTAAACCGCTTCTATATGGTTAAGTTCACCGGGGTTTAGTTTCCATAACAACTGATTTTTATTTCTTTGCACTGGGGGAGCATTTTCAGTTTTTTGAATGTTTCTTGCTCCCCAAGGAGCCTTCAAGCTGAATTCTAAATCCAGAATCGAGCCAGTATTAGCTAAAACATTACCTTGACTGGAAATCAAACCAAGCGAGCGCAAATCTAAATCATAAATTAAGCGATTTCTTACTAACAGTAAAAAATTGTTTTGATACAAAAGCATATTAGATTCTATCTTTGGCAGTTCCGAGACAGATTCTGCTTTTGAATTAGTATTGGGGTGGAAAAATGTATTGAATTTCTTTTGTAATTCCTGACTATTGTTGAAAGGGATTTTGACAATAATTTCGTCTTTAGAAAGCCGTCGGACTTTGCCTCCTTCTTGACGCGCCCGCTGCTCAATGCTATTCAACCATTCGTATATTGGATCGCCACCGAAACTGGTAAACCGTTCTCCTAACTTAATATGCTGCACCAGTTCACCGCTATTGGCATGATCGAAATTCACTCCCACCTGGTAATCTACACAACCCGACAATAGCACAGATGCCACCAGCACCAGGCAAAGGTACCTTAACCTCAATAAACTTTTTCTAAAAGTAGATAAATTCATCAGTGTAAATCTCCTAAATAGTCATTAGTCATTAGTCATTTGTTAAGTAGGGGAGCCAGTGCTTTGCGCGGGTTTCCCGCGTTGTAGCAACTGGCGTGCGGGTTTTATTGATGATTTTTCGGTTGAAACAGACAATTTATCTTCTAAACCCGCCCGTACAATAGTTGATTGTCTATTATTCCCCGTGTCGCTCCTCTCCCTCCTAGCTTATAAACTCAACCAAATTAAACTACCTAGTGTCAAAACAATAACAATTAAAGCCACCCAGATAAAGCGATTATCCTTAGTATTCACTTGGCTAAGGTCAACAAATTCTACCTCAGGAGGCTTCCGAGGTTGAGAGGATTTGGTAGTATTAGCAGTAAAACGAATTTTGGCTTCGTTATCAGGTAGTGCACTAAAATCGGGAATTTCCGTCATCCATTCTTTAGGGCGTTGTAATCGGGGTGCTTTGAGAATGTAATGTAATCGCCGTGCTTCCTTGCTGGTTTCTGAGTGGGGATGGCGTTTGAGCTGTTCGCAAAGAGTGATCGCATCTTGTGTGCGTCCGGCTGCTTCATAAGCTGTCGCCAACCAAATTTGTACTTCACCTCCGAGGCGAGTATTACGAACCAAGAGCGCACTGGCTTTTTCTAACTGTTCAACGGCATCTCGGTATTGCCCGCTTTCAAGGGCGGCTCTCCCTTTCTGGTAACGAGTTTTAGCTATCTCTAAACTCTCTGAACTCACGTTTCTCTCACAAATCAGCACTGCCTTCATTGTGCCAATGGCAGCAACATTTTTGAAATCCTTTTGGTTAATAACAATGTCAAAAAATTTATCCAAGCAAGGTGATAAAAATATGTTTAACAACAAGCTTTCCCAAGTGCATATGCTGGGACTAGGTTTAACAGCAGCTTTGATGAGTGCAACCGTGGCTCCTGCTTCTGCTGAAATAAAAATAATAGGTGGTGCAGATTTTTATAAAGGTAGCCAGCCATCTAGTGTTGGTAACATTATTTACGGAAGCCCCATACCCGCTCCCATGCCCGTAAATCCGGTAACGGGGCTGACACCAAATCGCACCTATCACTCATCCCCAAGTCATAGTTATCACTCGTACCCAAATCATATCTATTATTCATCCCCAAGTGATAGTCATCACCCATACCCAGATTATCAGTACCATCCACACCGACATGGGCGGTACAAAAACCAAGATACAATCTTAGTCAATCCTGTGTTGACGAATCCAAGCATCATAAACTCAACACTAATTAATCCGACAATAGTTGATTCTTCGGATCGTAAGCCAGGAAGACAACACATTATCATCAAATCTCCCTGGTAAATTGGGTGAAGGAAGAGGACACGGGGACGCGGGGATACGGGGACACGGGGAATTGTGAATCAGGTTCTCTTTCTTTGTCTCCTTCTTCTCTGTGCGTCTTTACAAGCGTCCCTAGCCCCTAATCCCTGCTCACACAAATTGAGAGCCACCAATCATTGTGCCAATCCCGCCATCAGTAAAAATTTCTAGTAGTAGAGCATGGGGAATGCGACCATCAATAATGTGTGCAGCACGTACTCCTTGAGCGAGCGATCGCACGCAGCAATTAACTTTGGGGATCATACCGCCACTGACTACACCAGTACCAATTAGTTCACGGGCTTCTTGAATATCGACTTTTGGAATTAAACTAGAGGGGTCTTTATAATCTTTCAGGATACCTCGTGTATCAGTAAGCAAAATTAACTTTTCTGCTCCCATTGCTGCTGCGATTTCTCCAGCTACGGTGTCGGCGTTTATATTGTAAGCTTGACCAGTGTCATCGGCGGCTACACTTGATACTACGGGAATATAACCGTTACTTACCAGTGTTTCTAAAATCTTAATCTTTACAATGCTCACTTCCCCAACAAAGCCAATGCCTTCTTCTCCTTGGGGACGAGCTTTAATTAAATTGCCGTCCTTACCACATAGTCCCACTGCTGAACCGCCAGCTTGATTAATCAAAGAGACAATTTCTTTATTAACACGACCGACTAACACCATTTCTACAACATCCATTGTCGGTGCATCAGTCACCCGCAAACCATTCTTAAATTGTGCTTCGATTCCCAGTTTATCAAGCCAACTATTAATTTCTGGGCCACCGCCATGTACCAAAATCGGGCGCAAACCAACACAGGACATAAATACGATGTCGCGGATAACTTTATCTTTGAGATTGCTATCTTTCATCGCGGCACCGCCGTATTTGACAACGATAGTTCGGCCTGTAAATTGTTGGATGTAAGGTAATGCCTCACTTAACACTTGCACGCGCGTAGCCGCAGCTTGCCGAATGTATTCAGTATCGTTAATCATGATGAGGAGCTTGTGAAAGTTAATTTAGTACTCCCAACAATTTCTCACAGATTGAGGGAGATGGGGAGACGGAGACATGGGGACACAGGGATAAGGAGACAAGGAGATAAGGGAGTAATAAACAACTAACCACTCTACGGGCGGGTTTAGAAGATAAATTGTCTGTTTCAACCGAAAAATCATCAATAAAACCCGCCCGCCAGTCGCTACAACGGGGGAAATCCCCGCAACGCGCTCGCTGCTTTATGCTGGGAACCCTTTCGCCGCAATGGCTCCGCAAAGCACTGGCTCCCCTACTAACAAATGACTAATGACTATTGACTATCCACTAACAAAATTACTAATAACCGTTCGGTAGAGAATCTGGTTTTTTGAGAACGCTGGGAATTGCTTCTAAAACTCGTGTGGAAATGTCTTCTGGTGTTTCTTCTTCCCTAATGGGAATTCGCAAATCTGCCTGAGCGTAGAGTGGTTGTCGTTGTTCGAGGAGCGATCGCAACTTTGCTTTAGGATCGGTTTGTTGTAACAATGGTCGGGTTGTGTCCTGTGCTAAACGGCAGTACAGTATATCTACTGCTGCATCTAGCCAAACAACTAAGCCGTGGTGCAGATAGCTCCAGTTTTCTCGCAGCAGGACAATGCCTCCACCAGTAGCAACTACTAGCTTTTGAATTGCACAAATTTGTGCTAAAACCTTGCTTTCTAACAGGCGAAATTCTGCTTCTCCTTGTTCGGCGAAAATTTGACTAATAGACTGTCCTGCTGCTTGTACAATTACTTCGTCAGTGTCTATAAACCCATAACCTAGCTGTTTTGCCAGTAAACGCCCTACTGTTGTTTTTCCTGCTCCCGGCATCGCAACTAAGTACAGGTTAATTCCTTTTAATAAGCTATTCACAAGTCGCTTTGCTCCAGCTATAGTCTCATCCAATATTGGCGATCGCTTTTTACTCTACCTTAATTTTCCATATTTAAACGACTTTCTTGAATATAATTTTTCAGTTGTTTTTCCAAAAATGCATGAGTTATTAGTAATGAGCCTGCTTTTTCTGTACTAAATTTCCAACTCTCCTCTATTAATCTTTCAATAATATATTCTCTCAATACTGGTACTAGCGAGAAACCTGATGCTTGCTTTTCTACGAGCGATCGCCTCCGCAGTAGCTCTATACCCTGCAATAATAATTGTTTTGGTAAGGATGGTAATATCTGACTTTCTATTGTCTGCAATGATATAAGATCCGGATTGACTGCAATGCAGTACATTATTTGTTTTTCTATACTAGACAAACGATTAAACTGTTCATCTAATATTACTCGTATATCTGTAAAAATTAAAGTATTTTGCGCTAAAAACTCTTGGATACTATTATCAAAAAAATCATGAATAATATTTGCTACTAATTTAATCAATAATGGATTACCTGCATACCAATTAGTAATTTTTTTTATATCTTTCTGAGTAAATTCGAGTAATGCGTTATTTTTAAAAATCTTTGTGTTTTCTGCTTGATTTAATCCAGTTAATTGTAAACATCGAACAGATAACATTTTACCTTCTAAATCTACTATTTTGCTTGGCTTCTCTCGTATAGTTAACAACAAGCAACTTTGGTGCTGTGAATCTCCTATGCGTCTAATTAAATCTCCATAATTTTCGTAATCATGATGATAGTCTATATGGGGTAGTGAGTAATCAGAAGTGTTTTGTATTCTATAATTATTATCTGGAATATTAAAATTACCTAATTGATTCTCATAGCTATTATCTAATATTGCATCTACATGATCTAAAAAAATAAGGCAGCGATAAGAACGTAAGCAATCTATGAGTTGCGAACAAGCCAAATTCATACTTTTATCTGTGATATTTATCTGTTGCTGAGGAGATAAAAATTGAATGATTTGACTCAAAATAGTTTCTAAAGCTGGAGCAAGATGTAACGAACGCCAAATTACATAATCAAAATTTTCTTGAATCTCTTGTGCTAGTTTCACTGCTAAAGCTGTTTTGCCGATTCCAGCCATACCCCAAAGTACTAACAATCGACAATTGTCTTGAATAATATATTTTTTAACTAGTGCTAATTCTGTTTCTCTTCCATAAAAACAACTCACATCTGCTGCTTCATCTAAATCTAGATGTGAGTCTTGTTTAAGCGTAAATGAATTAGCATCGTTTTGTTTTGTGGTAATGAGGCGATCGCTATCTAAATCTATTGTGAGTAATTTTTTTTTGTAACCGGCCTTTTCAAGTAAATAAGTTACACGACTCCAGTTTTTTACTTTAACAGAATATCCAGCTTGATTACTGACCAAATCTTCTATATACTTATATAACCCATTAGAAAGATAGACTCTAACTGTACTACTACTACGACTTTCATAAACTTTGCTTGCAATTTCAGCAGGACTAAAACCGCAAAGTAAACCGCGTAGAAACTTTTTCTCAACTGGAGTTAGAGCCTTTCCTTTTGCTAAAGCTAAATCTATATATAATTTCTCTATTTCCCAATGAGTATTTGCTTCTATAAATTCCTCTTCTCTCTTCTTAAAATTAGACACAGTAGTTACTGTTATTTCTTATAAGTAATTCAGAACTAATATTAACGACTGTTTGATGAAGCAATAATGAATGTATGGTAAAGTTATAACGAATTTGATAACATTCGTTAGGTGAATTGACAGTTCCAGCTTAGGTATCTTTAGGCTTAAAGGAACTTTCATGAAATTTGTTTGAAACTTTATTCACTCAATTTACGTCAACTTCAAAAAGCGGGATTCACAAGTAGTAGAAACTTTAAGCAGTAAAGTGTTTTTATCAGTACACTGACAAGTCTGTGGTAACAAACTTAATTCTGCTTTAATTTCAAACTAATTTAACTTGATTTCTCTAATTTGCAAATCAGTATTTATTCTTAAAAAGGTGTAAAAAATGACTGAGTTTATTTCGTGGTTGAAAAATCTTTGCCATCTTGATTGATCTACGGAGAAAATACTACGTATTCTGGGCGAGCCGAATAAATTAAGTGTGGTTTTAGAGGTTTCAACCATGACTCGGATTCGAGACGTTGTACAAACGGCTTTATTAACTGGCTACTTAACTGTGGAGGCAGAAAACCAACTGCGACAATTGCTGACAACCCGGTATGATTTAGAAGATTTGAATGCTTTTATGACTTTACAGGAAGCTGCGATGACAGGCAAAGTCAAGCAAGAGTCTCGCGAACGTTGTGGTATAAAATAGGCACTAAGGCTATTGTGCCTCTACTTATTGACGGGAACGTTCATCTTCATTTTCGTTATCATCGTCTAAAAATCCCCAATCATCTTCATCTCCATCGGCTTGACTCTCAGTCGGTGGTTGATAGGGGGGAACTATCACTCGATAATCAGCATCGTAAATTGATTCCGTTTTTCCCGCCCCAGAATTTTTAGGTTCACGGTAGTTGTAAGAGTAAACAGAACCTGATTTAGAGCCACTTTTTGGTTCTTGTTGTTTTTCGTAGGTATCAAAGTCTCTAACTTGTGTATTTTGAGGAGATTTAGCTGTTTCCTCTATTTCTTCAAAATCCCAATCATCATTAATACTGCTTGTTTCCCAATCCTCTGCACTAGCACGGGTACTGTCACCAGTTTTAGTTGCTGATGGTGGAGGAGTAGTATAGCTATATTTAGGTTCTTCTGTACGAGGGCGATCGCTATCGAATGGAGCTTTTGTTCTTGGTGATTTAGATGCAGAGCGAACTTGGCGTTTTGGTGCTGTAAAATAACCTGATAATTGAAACAAGATAGAAATCGCTAAAGAGGTAGCGGCACCAGCAGCAGTGCTGAACAAAATCCACATAGCTAGTGGTAATGCCTGAGTCCGCATACCCAAAAAAATTAGTGGGAGTACAGGTGACCAGTTTTGTGCTAGTAACAATGCTAGTCCTCCCAATAATGCTACTAATAAAATTAAGCGAAATACTGCCATAGTGAATAGGGATTGGGGACTAGGGGCTAGGGGCTAGGGCTAGGAAAGAAGCACCAGGAGCACCAGGAGCAGAGGGGCAAAAACGTGATTTCCGATTCTCCGTGTCCTCTTCCCTGCCCCTGTCCCCTAACCTCTTATTATCAATGATTACCTTGCCAACGCTGAATTGGGATGCAATCAATCTCTAGTTGATCTAAAGCACGAGCGACTACAAAATCAACTAAATCCTCTATCGTCTTAGGATTGTGATACCAAGCAGGAATTGCAGGAACAATTCTGACTCCAGCTTCTGCAAGGGTAGTTAAATTTCTGAGGTGAATGAGGCTAAAAGGAGTTTCACGAGGGACTATCACTAGCTTTCGTCCTTCTTTAATCTGTACATCTGCTGCCCGCTCCAACAAATCAGAACTCAAGCCTGCTGCTAGCTTGGCTACTGTCGCCATACTACACGGAATTACAATCATTCCGAGAGTACGAAAGGAACCACTGGCGATATTCGCTCCCACATCACCCCAAGGATGACAGCGTAGTTTTCCTCCAACTTCAACACCTGCTTGCTCTCGCCAAAATTGCTCTTGTTGAATAGGTTCTACTGGCATACGAATATTTTGCTCGGATTGCCAAACCATGTAGGTTGATTTGGAAGCAACCAATTCGATTTCATAGTCGGCTTGAAGCAAAAATTTGATCATCCGCACCGCGTAAATCAGTCCAGATGCACCTGATACTCCTAAGACTATTGGTTGAGTTTGATTTGACACGCTGTAAAATGTGAAATTGGGAAGAAATTTAGTAGTTAGTAGTTAGTAGATAGTAGTTAGTGGTTAGTAGCTAACAACTAACCACTGTGCGGGGGGGTTTAGAAGATAAGTTGTTGGTTTTAATCCAACGATAATCAACAAAACCCGCACACCAGTTGACGCCAAGTGCTACAACGCCAGAAACCCTCCCAAAAGTGCTGGTTCACCACCGCACTGCCTCCCCTACTAACGCCTCCATTAACCAATTCTTAGTTTCTTTATTCATCATCTGAATATGATTCTAAGTCGTCTGGTTCCATATCATGAGGTAAGTAGATACCTGGTTCTTCACCGTTAATTGCGCCGATATCGTGACGAGAAGGAATACCATCACTACCAACTGTTACTAAATCAATTTGCTGGCGGTAGTAATCGACACTTTTAACTTGTACGGCAACGCGATCGCCCAATCGATAGGAAGCACGATTTTTGCGTCCAAACAGTGCTTGTTGTCTAGCTCGGTACTCATACCAATCGTCTTTGAGGGAACTGACATGTACCAATCCTTCTACCCGTAAAGGAACGTTTTGACTTCCTTTAGTTTCCCTGGGCGGTACTTCAATTTCTACAAAGAAACCGTAAGACTGTACACCAGTAATTACACCATTGAACACTTCACCGATGCGCTGTTTCATTAAAGAGGCTCTTTGCAAACCCTCCAAATCGGCTTCGGCTTCTAGGACTTCTTTTTCGCGATCATTAATTTGGGTAATCACCCTTGTTAGTTCGCTTTGCAGTTCACTTTGCAATTCTGGTGGCAGAACGTTCCAATTGATTTCGCCGTGACTGGTGGAAGAACGCAGGTTAACACGCTCTTTGACACGGGTATTGCGGCGATCGCGTCCGTGTTCGAGTAATGCGTAAAATACCCTCTGCATTAGTAAATCCGGATAACGTCGCAAAGGAGCTGTAAAGTGGGTATATTCTGGCAGCGCTAAACCAAAGTGAGGTGCTTTGTTAGTGCTATATATTGCCTGCTTGAGGGTGTCTTGTAACAGGTAGGTTAATACTTGCTCAGATGACGATTCTGCAAATACTCTAGTTAATTGTTGATAATCCAGTGGTTGAATATCTATTTCTGGATCTATTGACAGATCGACGCCTAAATTAATGGCCAATTTCAGCATTTCCTGTACATCTTCTGGATCGGGTGCGCCTTGCACTCGCCAAATGGCAGGAATTCCCAAAGCATTAAGGTGATTTGCCACGATTTGATTAACCAGCAGCACAAATTCACTCAGGAGCGATCGCACAGGTGAATCGTTTTCCACTACACATCCGAGAATGCCTTCGTCATAGAAGGGGTTTTTGTTTGGTGGTAGATTTAACTGCAAACTACCGCGCTCTGTACGTTGCTGTTTGAGAGAAACCCGCAAAATTTCTAACTGTTGCACCATTTGTGCTACTTCAGTTGACTTTCTGGTGGATTTCTTACCCAAAATTGCTTCTACTTCTTGAGGATTGAGTAAGGTGTCAACTTTAATGACGCTGGGCTGAATTTCCCAATCCAGCATTTGTCCCGTTTGCGAGTCGAAAGTAATCAAGCAGGAGATAGTTAAGCGATCGCTGCCCGGCACTAAAGAACAGCGATCTGCCACGGTTTCTGGTAACATTGGCAGTACCAGTTCTCCCAGATATACAGATCTGCCGCGTCTAAGTGCTTCGCGATCCAGCGCTTCGTCGGGTTGAACATAGTGAGAAATGTCAGCAATGTGAAAGCTCAATTGCCAATTTCCAGCAGCAGTTTTTTCTAAAGAAAAGGCATTTTCTACAGTTTTTGTGTCAACATTATTACCATTAATTGCAACTGTAAATTTTTGTCGCAAATCTAATCGATTTTTCAGATCTGCTTTGAGAATCCTTTTCGGTAGTTTTGCGGCTGCTTCTTGCACGTTCTCCGAAAAAGTACGGGAAAGGTCATGTTTGCAGGTAACTAAATCAATATCAGCAGCAGCTTCTGCATCACTACCAAGGATTTGCACTACTCGACCAAGGGGAGGATACTGTGCTAGGGGATAACGCAAAACCTCCACATGAGCTAGGTGATCGACAGCTTCTTCTAACTTGGGATTATGGTTTTGCAGTTTGAGTTCAAACAGCAAGCGATCGTCCAAAGGTACAGCACGAAAACCGATTTCCACCTGCTTGATTCGTGCTAGTAAGGTATGATTTGATCGCTCTAAAATTAGCTTTACTTCTCCCTCTGGAGAACGGCGACGGCTACCTTCTTTGAGAACCCTAACTAAAACGCGATCGCCATTCCAAGCGTTACTTAAATGGCTTTCCCGGATATATATATCTTCAGCGCCTTCTACATCTTGAATTGCAAAGCAAAAGCCTTTACTGGAACAGCGAAGTTTAGCTTCAATCAAGCCTTCTTCTGTCACACGGCGATACTTGCCACGTTCTTTTACTAATATTCCTATTTTTTCTAGCACCTCCAAGGCTATGTGAAGTTTTTCTAAACTAGCTTCATCTTCACAACCAAGTTTCTTTTCCAACAGTTTACGAGCTACCAATTTATCATCTGTGAAATTGGCAAGGAGTGTAGCGATTGAAAATTCCATGCAGTGAACCGACCTTTGGTCAAAACATCATTTTTTTGAGGACACTTGCGCGCAGAGAGAAGTCAGAGTGCCGACTGTCGGCAATTTGAACTTCGGAGGATTCTCCGCCCTTGCAAAATGTCTGTTGTTGAATCTGGTTCTTGGTTGAGTACCCTCACGAACCACAGACACTAGTGGTAAACGAACTTCCCAACAAGTAGGGCGCTACACGTTCATCTCAGAGTATTATCTTCGTTCAAGCCCCTTGTTTATGCTAATCGGAAAAAGCGTGCCTGATGCCGATTTTACCCTACTAAGTTAAGTACGCAACGGGTTTTTAAGAGACTTATGTTTGGATTGCTCTCAGTGGAACTGCCCAAACACATCATGCAGGGTAAAGCGCAGGTGTTCGATTGCCTAGTTACAAGGTACTTTACGCCATAAGACTCTGATTTTTAACTAGGAGAAACTGCCGACAAACCTAAATGCTACATATGTAGAATCGGTAACAATCAGGTCAGCAGCTTAATCAGCTGTGAGGACGAACCATTACTTCATTATTGTAGATTTAGTAAGTACTTCCAGAAAAGATTTCTGAATGTTTTATTAGGTAAATAGTATAGCATTACTAGTAATACTACGTATAATCTCTGAGAGGTAGCAAAAAAATTACTTGCAAATCACGATGCTACAATCCGGATACGGAAGTAACAAAGGTCATCATGTAAAAGAATATATGAAAGTAGATATCTAGGCTGTTGTTTGTAGATAGTCAAAAAATCAACAACAGAAGTTGTTATAAACAATTTGACAAAAATTATGGTAAGCAGCTTACCTCGCAAGATAAATTCACCTCGTCCCCTAGTTTTTAAGCTCCACTCCTACATTTATAAAAATACCAGCGGATTTTGGGTAATTTATCCTTTGTACTAATAACTAATGACCAAGTCCAAGCAGCGATTCATCGCCAGAACGCACGTATAAAGAGTTTTCTCACTTTTTTGGTCAATTTAGGTTTGATAGCAAAATAGCTGATTCATAAACTAACGAGTCGTATAAGTTTAGTTAAGTAATTTTAAGTTTTCAATTGAATTCAGCACAGATGCAAAAGTATCTTCCTATAAGGTTAGTCTTTTGTGGCGGAAAATTAACAGTGAGTTCAAAGTTAGTTAAATTAGCATGACTCTTTTGCCTTCGGCGGTCAAGCAATCCAAAACACTTTACTAGACTAGAAAAAAGAGAATAAGGGATTAGGGACTAGGGGCTAGGAAGAGGAGAGGGGGAGAGGAGCCAGCGCCGTGGGCGGGTTTCCCGACTTGGGGCGACTGGCGTGGGGAGACAAGGGGAGAATCATTCTCCGTGTCACCGTGTCACCTTGTCCTTTTCTTCCCAATCCCCGATACCCAGTACCCAGTACCTAGTACCCTATTGGTGTATGCAGTTCATCACGACTACTTTAGTATTGATTCCGAACTTGACATAACATAATCCCTCGTTTAGCACACGATAGATTGGTGGCAGTATGATGTTGGCTGAGTTCCAGAGCTTGTATCCTACGGGTAGTTTAGTTTCCGAATTATTGCAAATTTATCATGGAAAATATATCGTTCGTGCCAGCGTGCAAATTGACGGTGTTACTCGTGCCACTGGTATGGCAGCAGCAGAGACAGTAGAATTAGCAGAAGACCAAGCAAGAAATAGGGCATTGATGGTTTTGGGAGTAACGAGTAAGTCACAACCATCAGCAACTATTCCTTCAGAACCGAGAGAAAAGTTAGAGCCTAAACTGGCTTTACCCACTATAGATGAATTTCATCGCGAATCGACTCCTACCCCCACAACAAAATATGTTTCGCAAACAGAAACTATTGCGCCTGTCACAGAACATCCTGTTTCTGTAGGGGAAATTGAGGTATATAATAACCAAGGTTTTGAGCAAGGCTTTACTGTTACTAGTCAACAAGAACCGCAGTTAGAAATTCCATTAGAAACAGGAGCGATCGCCTCCAGCGGGTACGGCAGGGGTAGAAAAATAGAAGATTTTTCTACCGTCAGCGAAGCTGACGCAGATGTTGCACAGCAAGAATCTGCCATCCCTGCTCGCACTATCGCGCCGAGCAAAGAACTGGAAGAGCAACAGTTTCCAGAAATGACTTCTAGTAATGTCACTCCATTTCCACAACGTAGTTATAGCAATCCGAAAGAGAATGCAGACACTCAACCAGCAACTACAAAGAAAAAAAAGAAGAGTGAACCTGTAGATCAATCAGATGATATAGCCAAAATTGGCGTGGAAATGCAGCGTTTGGGCTGGACAATTGAACAAGGAAAGGACTATTTGAAAAAAACTTACGGCAAGGTATCGCGTCATCTACTTGATCCAGAAGAATTACGCCATTTTCTCAAATATTTAGAATCCCAACCTACACCTTTAGATCCGTTAGCAGGGTTTTGATTGGATAGTAGTTAGTAGTTAGTGGTTAGTAGGGGAGCCAGTGCGCTGAAGCCTTTGCTCCCCCTCCCCATATTTCCGTGTCTCCTTGTCTTTCTCCACCCCTCTCACATAGGGGTTGGAGATTGGTTGCATATTACTAACAATAATTAACAAACAAGGAAATATTTGCTCGAAGCGACAGACAGCGATCCCCAAGGAAACGGTAATCAACGCTATAAAATCTCTAGATAAGTATGATATATAATTCAGTAAAACTAATATCATAAACCCTTAGACTTCATAGTTTAATAAGGGCAATGATATTTATAAAAATAAGCACAGTTAGTTTGCTACTGATTCGCCAAAAGTAACAGCTGGAATTCTAAATAAATAGAAATTCCAGCTGACAGTAAAATATAATTCAGGGGCATTTTGAAAAGTTATTACTCAATAATCAACAGTCAGTTGGAATTATTGGCTATTGACTACTGAGATATTAGCTAAACAACTGCCATCGGACGGCTACCAGCAGAGTGACGGTCAATCACTTGGTCAATTAAGCCATATTCCCTGGCTTCTTCTGGCGACATAAAGAAGTCTCTTTCAGTGTCTTCAGCAATTTTTTCCAAGGGTTGACCAGTGTGTTCGGCTAAATAATCATTTAGTCGTCGCTTGTGATAAAGAATTTCACGAGCTTGAATTTCAATATCAGTTGCTTGTCCCCTGGCACCGCCCAAAGGTTGGTGAATCATCATCCGAGAATGGGGAAGACTCATCCGCTTACCTTTGGCACCTGCGCTAAGGAGAAAAGCACCCATACTCGCAGCTAGCCCGGTACAAATGGTACATACATCCGGACGAATGTGCTTCATTGTATCAAAAATGCCCATCCCTGCCGTCACCGAACCACCAGGAGAATTGATATACATATAAATGTCTTTCTCCGCGTCTTCGGCATCTAAAAATAGCAGTTGGGCAACAACCAAGTTAGCTACGTTGTCATCAATCGGTTGTCCCAAAAAGATGATGCGCTCACGCATCAATCGTGAGTAGATATCAAAGGCACGTTCGCCACGACCCGATTGTTCAATAACGATAGGAATCATGCAGCCTGCTTGTAATTAATGTACATACATTTTACCGATTACAACGGCTGATTGTTTTTCTTAGCCAACCTGAACCGCTTTCTTCTGTTCGTGAATCTATAATAGTTCACTCATCCTTGGAACAATTGTGTCGTTTTTTAGTCAAAAGTAACTACGTTATTTTGCTGGCAATAAACTCGATGTCATTATTCAATCGGGTTAATCAATAGTACAAGATGTATTCAAGACCTATGACTTTGGAATTTAAAAACATCTACCTAAAGAGAGGAAACTGCCATGCTAGAAAAATTTTTACAAGCCGCGATCATCACCTTTTTACTTCATCTGCTCGTAGGATTGACTTCAAATAACACAATTCATACTAGAGCAGCAAAATCCCCAGGCACACTGTCAACACCAATAGCTTCACTGCTGAGTTTTCTAGATTAAGAAAATTTCACAGATTGACCCAAATACAAGTGCCAAATCTTTAATATGACTGCACATAGTAAACAACTTGTAAATATTCACAACAATATAAAACAAGCCTGCCTGCTGAGACTACCAGATAGTTCAAGCAGGCAGTTTTTGTTTATGTAAAATTACTTCATCATAATTTAAGTATTCTTGCCAAAATTCTATCTATATTTAAGAGCAACTTTACAAGTGGCACACCAACCGCTACGAATAAAACAAGTCAAATCCTCTTTCCTACCTACGCTCTTGCGCGGAGCGACTTGGTGCGAGTAGCAGCTACGCGTCTACTGCCCTCTAGCTAGAAAATAGGAACAGAGAACAGGGAACAGAAAGAAGATTTTCACGGGACTGCCTTCTGCCTTGTTTCTTCAGTAAGTATTAAGGTATTCACCCTCAGGCTTAAAAGAACACGTTAGACTGACATTCATAGGGTAAATACCTGTGTTTAATCATGACTAATCGCCTTGCTGAAGCTAAAAGCCTCTATCTCCGCAAACACGCCGAGAATCCTATCGATTGGTGGCCTTGGTGCAACGAAGCACTTGCAACTGCAAAAGCGCAAAATAAGCCTATTTTTCTCTCCATTGGCTACTCTAGCTGCCACTGGTGTACTGTTATGGAAGGAGAAGCGTTTTCCGACCCGGCTGTTGCCGAGTACATGAACGCCAATTTTATCCCTATTAAAGTAGATAGAGAAGAAAGACCAGACCTCGATAGCATTTATATGCAGTCTTTGCAGATGATGAGTGGGCAAGGAGGTTGGCCTTTAAATGTTTTTCTTTCTCCAGAGGATTTGGTACCATTTTACGCTGGTACTTACTTTCCATTGGAACCACGCTACGGTCGTCCAGGTTTTTTGCAAGTTCTGCAAGCGATTCGCCGTTACTATGATACAGAAAAAGAAGATTTGCGCGATCGCAAAGCAGTAATTCTAGAGTCACTTCTTACCTCTGCGGTGTTGCAATTTCAGGGTACAACACAAGCTCAAGACCGTGAATTACTACGGAAAGGCTGGGAAAACAGCACGGGGATCATTACTCCCAATCAATACGGTAATAGTTTTCCGATGATTCCTTATGCAGAATTAGCTCTGCGGGGAACACGATTTCATGAGGAATCTAAGTATGATGGTAAAAAAATTTGTACCCAGCGGGGACTTGATCTGGCGTTGGGCGGAATTTATGATCATGTGGGTGGAGGTTTTCACCGCTACACCGTCGATCCCACTTGGACTGTGCCTCACTTTGAAAAAATGCTCTACGACAACGGTCAAATTGTAGAGTACTTGGCTAATCTTTGGAGTGCGGGAGTAAAGGAACCAGCCTTTGAGAGAGCGATCGCACACACTGTACAATGGCTGAAACGAGAAATGACGGATACAGCAGGTTACTTCTGGGCTGCTCAAGATGCCGATAGCTTTATCACTGGTGAAGAAGCTGAACCAGAGGAGGGAGCCTTTTATGTCTGGAGTTACAGTGAACTAGAGCAATTACTTACTCATGAAGAACTAACAGAATTACAACAAGCGTTTACAGTTACCCCTAACGGCAACTTTGAAGGCAAGAACGTACTGCAAAGGCGTCACCCAGGAGAATTAAGCGAAACGTTAGAAACAGCGTTAACGAAATTGTTTGTAGCTCGTTATGGTGCAACGCCTGAATCGCTAAAAACTTTTCCACCTGCTCGCAATAACCAAGAGGCAAAAACAAGCAATTGGCCTGGTCGAATTCCATCGGTAACAGATACTAAAATGATTGTTGCCTGGAATAGTTTGATGATTTCCGGTTTGGCAAGAGCGTATGCAGTATTCCGACAACCTTCTTACTTGGAACTAGCAACCAAGGCAGCGAACTTTATCTTAAATAATCAGTTTGTAGATGGGCGGTTCCATCGTCTTAACTATGAAGGACAAGCAACGGTACTAGCTCAATCTGAAGATTACGCCTTTTTCATCAAAGCGCTATTAGATTTGTATACTTGTTGCCCCAATCAAAAAAATTGGTTGGAAAGCGCGATCGCTCTCCAAGCAGAATTTGACGAATATCTTTGGAGTGTGGAATTAGGTGGATACTACAACACATCCAGCGATGCAACTCAAGATTTAATCGTACGAGAGCGCAGTTATGCAGATAATGCTACACCTTCTGCAAATGGAATAGCGATCACAAATCTTGTGCGTCTTGCTTTGCTTACCGACAATCTCCATTATTTAGATTTAGCCGAGCAGGGGTTGAGGGCATTTCGCTCTGCCATGAATCATGCTCCCCAAGCTTGCCCAAGTTTATTTACCGCTTTGGATTGGTATAGCAATTCTACTTTGATTCGCACTACAACCGAGCAGATTAACTCATTGAGTTCCCAGTATTTGCCAAGTGCTGTATTCACAGCAGAATCAAAATTACCACAAGGTAGTGTTGGGCTAGTTTGTCAAGGTTTGAAATGTTTGCCAGCACCTGAGAATGTAGAACAATTGTTGCAGCAAGTACAGCAAAGTCAGACTAGGGGATAAACACAATAAATTATGAACAAGCCGCCTGTACTTAAAAACATCAACCCGATGATTCCAGCAGGAAGCGACATGGAAGTGGTGATCGCGTTTTACGAACAACAGCTTGGCTTTACAACTATCCATAAAGAAGGCGATCCAGTCAGGATGGCGATCGTCCAACGAGATGGGGCAACAATTTTTCTGCTTAAGAATGATGATAAATACTTGGCAGAATGGACAAGTTTTCGTGTCTTTGTTGATGGGATTGAGCAACTTTACACCGAATTTCAAGCCAAAGGGGGACAGATGATTCACCCGAACGGTAAGCTAGAAACTAAACCTTGGGGAATGAAAGAGTTTGCCATAATTGATCCGGCTGGTGTGTGTATCACGTTTTATGAACCAGCAAACTGAGAAAATTCAGCAATGTAAATTAACTGCGATCGTCCTCGCAGGTGGTAAAAGTACGCGCATGGGCACAGATAAAGCCCTGATCCCGATTCAAGGAGTGCCGATGTTGCAATTTATTTGTCGCATAGCTGAGGCTTGTGCTGAAAAAGTCTACGTAGTCACTCCTTGGCAGGAACGCTATCAACACTTGTTACCTCCCAAAAGCCAGTTCATTCAGGAAGTACTTTTACCAGGAGAAACTGGCAATGAACCTCGAACCCACGGGCCACTTGTAGGATTTGCCCAAGCACTGGTATATGTAGAAACAGAGTGGGTGTTGCTGCTAGCTTGCGATTTACCAAATTTGCAGCTGGAAGTTTTGCAGGAATGGGCGAGCGGGCTTGATCGCGTACCCCCAGAAGCGATCGCTGCTTTAGTTCAAAAAGATAATAGATGGGAGCCTTTGTGTGGCTTCTATCGGCGTTCTTGTTTACCAGAGTTAAATCAATATATCGAGCAGGGCGGGCGATCGTTTCAGGAGTGGCTAAAGCAGTATCCAGTACAAGTATTACCTTTGCCCGATCCTAAAATGCTATTTAACTTTAACAGTTATCAGTAATAATTTATTTTTACCCTATCTCCTGTTCCCTGTCCCCTATCCCCTGTTCCCTGTTCACTCATTTAAGATTAAAATAAAAATTCACACTTGCAATTAAGTGTGGCAATACTCATCACCTTAATCACTGCTCCCCTAGCCTCTGTCGGCGAAGATGAAACATACCCTTTCAGTACTTGTAGAAGATGAAGCGGGTGTTCTATCCCGCATTTCTGGTTTATTTGCCCGTCGTGGCTTCAACATTGAAAGCCTTGCTGTCGGTCCAGCAGAGCAGTCAGGTATTTCTCGCATTACAATGGTCGTACCTGGTGACGATTATGTGATTGAGCAACTTACAAAACAACTTTACAAGCTCATCAACGTTTTGAAGGTACAGGATATCACCGAAATTCCTTGTGTAGAGCGAGAATTAATGTTGTTGAAAGTTAATGCTACTAGCACCAATCGCTCAGAAGTTGTTGAATTAGCACAAATTTTCCGAGCGCGAGTCGTAGATGTGGCAGAAGATTCTCTCACTTTAGAAGTTGTGGGCGATCCAGGCAAAATGGTGGCGATCGTACAGGTATTACAAAAATTTGGTTTGAGAGAAATAGCCCGCACTGGTAAAATAGCCCTGACTCGTGAATCAGGAGTAAACACTGAGTTGCTGAAATCTTTGGAAGCAAAAGTTTAGCGATCGCCAGGGAAATCTCTAGTTTATAGAAATTTTGGTCGAAGGAGTTTAGAGAGCCGAATAAGTTGGCAAACGCTTCTTCGACTTTTGTTATATCTTTAACCTAAACTCCAGAACAAAGTTTATGGAATCAACTCAGGAGTTAGCAATCAGAATAACTCTTACTAAATAGGTAGATATAATCAAACATAAAATACTTGTTCACAAAAACTAGCTAGGATAGACCTTTACCTTCTACCTAGAGTATTTGGTCGTCTAGCAACTAGCGTCACCTAGCATGGTGGATAGGTAAATAAGGGTAAGGAACATAACTTACATTCACTCTCCTTGTCCTAATTTGCTCCAGCCCTATACTTTCTAATTACTAAATTTTGAATTCTAGATTCTGTGGTTTGTATTCTGCTTACAACCAAAATACAAACGATTGTAAATAAATGGCATCAATAAAGTATCAATCAAGATACAAATCAGTTACAAAATAAAAAAATAAAAAAATAAGTTGCATGAAACGAAATGTTTAATTACTATTAAATTGTTCAGGTAAAAATCCATTGAGCAGAAATCTATCGATTTTACTGAACAGATTGTGATAGTTTGCTATATGTAAGCAATAAAATCCTTGATTGGATGATAAAAGAGGATTAAAGCCTCTATTAGAGAGAGATGATGATATATAGCCTCTATTAGAGAGAGATGATGATATATAGCCTCTATTGAAAGATTTTGACTCGAATAGGGTGATAGCTAGTATTACAAGCGCCGAAAAGCTATTTTCAGAATTCCCACAAGAAATTTTCACCATTTGTGAAGTATTTGGTGGAAAAATAAATTGTGTGGTAAAAATAAAATTTTTATCAATCGATGTTAAATGTGTAGACAAAATTTACACATTTATCTAAGCAATTTTTGTTTAAACAATTGACAGCAAAGCTGTTATTAATTTTTTGACTATTCACATACAGTAGCCTGAACGCACAACCATGAATTTACTATTTTTTGTTTCTCATTGGTTGATACAAAAATCAAGCAATATATTGCTGAATAAATTGCTGAAAATGAGAAACAGGCATTGGTTAATACTCGACATCATTATTTTTGCAACTACACCCTTATTAGCTTTGATTCTGCGCTTAGATGGAATACCTAGCCTAGAAGCATATCTACCAAACTTAGCATTCGCCACAATACTATTTTTGCTCATCAAACAATTCATTTTATGGAGTTCTGGTTTCTATCGCCGCTACTGGCGCTATGCCAGCATTGAGGAACTCACATACATCGCTATGTTGATGGCAGCAGCGATCATCATACAATCTCTTTGTTTTGTTGTCATCAATGACATTCCAGACTCCGTTTTAAGTGGACTTCCACGTTCATTGCCATTAATTGATGGACTACTTTCGTTTATTTTGATCGGTGGGTTACGTTTCAGTACC